>NZ_JACVYG010000099.1:0-15935 GCF_014712245.1 Streptomyces sp. 5-10 | reverse complement strand
CGGCGCGCCCGGCGCCTCGGGCCCCGGTTCGGGCCCCGGCCCGGACGCCGGGCAGTCCGGCGCGTGGTGGTCGGCCGAGGGCGGACAGCCGCACGGCGGCCAGGGCGACGGCCAGGGCGGGCAGGGAGGCCCGGGCGGACCGGGTGGCCCGGGCGGACCGTGGGGGACCGCTCCCGTGCCGCCGTCCTCCGGCCCCTTCGAGCGCAAGCCCCGCGGGCTGGTCGCCGCCGTGCTGGCCGCCGTCCTGGTCGCGGGCGGCATCGGCGGCGGCATCGGCTTCTGGGCCGCCGACCGGGAGAGCGACAGCGGCGACACCACCACCGTCTCCGCCTACGGCAACCCCAAGACGGAGAGCCGCGCGCCCGGCTCGGTGTCGAGCATCGCCAACAAGACGCTGCCCAGCGTCGTCACCATCGAGGCCCAGGGCAACAACGGCGAGAGCGGCACCGGCACCGGCTTCGTCTACGACAAGCAGGGCCACATCCTCACCAACAACCACGTCGTCGCCTCGGCCGCCGACAACGGCAAGCTGACCGCCACCTTCTCCAACGGCAAGCGGTACACCGCCCAGGTCGTCGGCCGCGCCCAGGGCTACGACGTCGCCGTGGTCAAGCTCAAGAACGCCGCGGGCGCCAAGCTCGACCCGCTGCCCCTCGGCAACTCCGACCGGGTCGCCGTGGGCGACGCCACGGTCGCCATCGGCGCCCCCTTCGGCCTCTCCGGCACCGTCACCACCGGCATCGTGAGCGCCAAGAACCGCCCGGTCGCCTCCAGCGACGGAGGCGGCGGCAACGCCTCGTACATGAGCGCCCTCCAGACCGACGCCTCCATCAACCCGGGCAACTCCGGCGGCCCGCTGCTCAACGCGGACGGCGGCGTCATCGGCATCAACTCCGCCATCCAGTCGGCCGGCAACGGCAGCGGCCTCGGCGAGTCCCAGCAGTCCGGCAGCATCGGCCTCGGCTTCGCGATCCCGATCAACCAGGCCAAGAACGTCGCCGAGCAGCTGATCAAGACGGGCCAGCCCGTCTACCCGGTCATCGAGGCCACGGTCAACATGAAGGACTCCACCAGCGGCGCCACCATCGCCTCCAACGGCGCCGGCGGCAGCCCCGCCGTCGTCCCCGGCGGCCCGGCCGACAAGGCCGGTCTCAAGTCCGGCGACGTGATCACCAAGCTCGACGACACGGTCATCGACAGCGGCCCCACCCTCATCAGCGAGATCTGGACCCACCAGCCGGGCGACAAGGTCACCCTCACCTACAAGCGCGGCGGCAAGGTGTCCAAGGTGGACGTCACCTTGGGGAAGCGCAAGGGTGACAGCTGACGCGCTAGGCTGATCCCCGCGCCATCACGAACGGCGCGGGGAGGCTTGCCCGAGCGGCCTAAGGGAACGGTCTTGAAAACCGTCGTGGCAGCGATGTCACCGAGGGTTCAAATCCCTCAGCCTCCGCGCAGGTAGCAAAAGCGCAGGTGGGAGGGGGTTCCGGCGAAACCGGAGCCCCCTCCCACTCGCTTTGTGTCTCAGCCTGTTCCCCCTGAATCCCAGCGTTGACCAGCGCGTGCACCTGGGATTCCTCCCGGTTCCTGGTCATCGAGTTCCCCGATATGGACCGGATCCGGGAGTGGTATGACTCCCCCGAGTACCGGCGAGCCCGGGAGATAAGGGAGGGAAAGGTTCGGGTGCGGATGCTGTTCGCCGAGGGTTCGCCGCCCGAGGGCTTCTCCCTTCCGGCCTAGCGGTTCCGCTGGTGTGCGAGGGGGGAGGTGGCGGGCGACGGTGAGTGATCACTTGGCTGCCGGAGCCGACTGGACGGCCAGCCAATCCACGTAGGTGAGTCATTCGGCATTGTCCGGCATGTTGTTGAGCGCATCATCGATCAACTGGTTCGCCCGGTGCCGTTGCGCCCACAGCAGCTTTGCGTAGAACTTCCAGAGCACCGCGATGCTGTGCCATCTGAGCGCCTGCTCCCTATCTCGCATGGCGTAGGTGTCGGGGGGTGCCCATGGTTCAGGGGCACCCCTTCTGCGTGTCGTGCTCCGGGCGTCAGGAGATGGAGGCGCTGGTGCCGAACTCGAAGACGTTGGATTCGTTCGGTCTGATCTGGTTGATGGCATGACGGGCGCTCACGGCTCGGGTGAGTGCTGCCAGCGCTCCTCATCGGCTACGAACGGGTCGTGCCCCGGGAGCGAGGAAGCGCCACCCCACCCACCCACGGGTGAAGTGGCGCATGGTGTGCCACACGGTCCGGCCGGCCTACTCGGCGGCCGCCTTGAGCCCGTGCGGGATGGGTGCAACGCCTACGCGCCGGCCGGCGCTTCCTGGGTGGCGGCCCGTCGGGCCATGCCGCCACCGCCGGTGCTCACTCCGCCGTGCGGGGTCCGCGCGCTGCGGCCGTCGGCCTTGAACTTCCCGTCCCGCAGCTCGAAGCGCTCGGGCGGCGAGCAGCCGATCGCCGGGGTGATCAGCAGGCTCGCGGTGACGGGTGCGGGGTTGGTGCTCGCCGTCGAGAACTCGCAGATCGCGCCCCGCCCGGTGACCGGGAACCAGAACCAGCTGTCCACCGCGCCGACCCGTACCTCGTCCGAGAGCACGAACCGGCCGTGCTGCCGGGCGAAGGCCCTCAGCCGGACGGAGGCTCTCAGCGGGTCGACGGTGGACCGGATCGCGGTCAGGGTGAACTTGACGTTCTCGTCGGCGTCCAGGACCGAGGACGCGATCTGTCTGGTCTCGGCCCCCCGCCCGTCGCTTGGCCGCCCGTTGTGGGCGTCGGCTTCGGTGGTTTCGGCAGGGGTGGCCAGCATGGCGACGGTCGCCGCGGCGGTGACCAGCACCGAGCTGCCGCGCACGAGCGCGCTCGCTTGTATCGGCATGTTTCCTCCCTGGTGCTCATGCGTACTGTTTGCGCATGAACGCCACCTTTTCCCTTCCACCTGGCAGTGGGAAAACCACCTGAATCACCCGTTCGCGCGCGGCGTCACCCGGTCGGATCGGACAACTGCTCCATCGGTCGGCAGCCGTGCATCCGGCTCCTGTGCTTCGCGGCCGGAGTGGCCTGTTCCGTCGCCCTCGACCTCGTGCGGTACGACGACGATCTGGTACTCGTCCTCGTAGACGACCCTCCCCGGATTCGACGATCGGATCATCCGGCACTCGATGCCGTGAGCGGCGAGGATCTCCAGGTAGCCGTCCACGCGTGTGATCAGTTCCCGGGACGTGGATTTGAACCAGGCTGCCGCTCCGGGGTGGAGCGCGTGGTCGTAGACCGTCGGGTCCACGGTCGAGGGGTCTGGATAGGCCGTGTTGTACCAGTCGTTGTTGGCCCGCCGGAAGCGCTCCTGCTCAGCGTTCAGCTTCCCGCTTCGCGCCAGCCCGTTGACCAGGCCGAACACCCCGGAGAAGTGGCCGCGCTCGTTCCGGACCGGGCTCTGGAATCGTACGTAGAGGGCTTCGTCAACGGGCTCTCTCGCTTCGTCGATCTGCACGGTGCGGATGGTAGGGACGGGGGCGGGGGCCGTCGGTCGTTCGGTGGGGCTGGTCGGTGGGCAGATCTGGCCGAAAATGTATGGGTGGGGCGTTGGTGCAGGTCAGGGCTGGGGGGATTGGCTGTTTGGGGGGTGGGTGGTGGGTGGGAAGGCGGGAAGTGGGCTTTTAGTTGTAGCTAAAGGTGGGAAGCTTTCACTGAGGGTGTTCGACGCCCGAGGTCGGCACCATGCGCTGGGAGGTTGATGAAGCGTGCCGTGGAAAAGCAAAGGTGCGAAGGCGGAGGCTGCCGACCACGCGGGGGCGCGGTTGGCGCGTCAGGCCACTGTGGAGGTCGCCGGGTTGCTGGGGAAGCGTGGCATGAGCCGCACTGACCTCGCCCGGCTCATGGACGTCAGCCCGGGACGGGTGAGCCAAATCTTATCCGGAGACGAGAATCTGACGCTGCGCAGCCTCGCTGCCGTGGCCGATGCGCTGGAGCTGGACATCAAGATCAGTTTTGTGGAGCCCAAGGAGGACGGGGCTCGGCGGCCGCGTGGGCTGGGCGATGGCTCCGATGCCTTTGTCTACGCTCCTTGAAGGCAGCGGGCTGTGCGGGGTGCACGGGCGTGCGCGGGGTGCGTCCCTGACGGGCGTCGCCGTGGTGTGCGGTGCGCGGCGCCACGTCGGGGGTGCGCGGCGCGTCGGGGGTGCCGGCCGCGTCGGACGTGCGAGCCACGTCAGGGGTGCGAGGCGCCCGTCGTGGCGAGGGGGCGTACCGCCAGCGCCTCGTCCCGCAGCCGCATGAGCTCGCGGTCGCCGCTCCGCTTCCCGGTCCGGTAGCCGAACTCCAGCATGCGTACGCAGGCGTCCATGGCCATCGCCAAGGTCTGACGGCGGTCCTCCGCCTCCTCCCGGGTCGGGGCGTGCAGCTCCGGCGGGAACTCCTGGACCTCGCGCTGGCGGCACTTCGCCTCGATGTCGGCCTCGACCTTGGCCGCGTCGTCCAAGAGCTGGTCCACCTCCTCGTACAGGGTGTTGATCGTCGTCCTGTCCTTGGCCGCCGGAGCGCAGCCGCGCAGGTGGAGGCGGGCCTCGAAGGCGAACATGCGCAGCTGGGCCACGTTCTCGAAGTCCCTGACCAGGCGGTGGCAGTGGAGGTACATGTCGTGGACCAGCCGCCGCTCCAGCTCGCTCAGCAGCACCGCGATGCCCAGCGTGATCACGGCCACGAAGGGCGGCGTGGACTGCTGGTTCTGCTGCTGACGGACGCGAGGCGCCAGGGCCCCGCCCGCGGCGGCAGCGGCCACGGCGGGTGGCACATCGGCGGCGTGCGGCAGCAGCAGGGCGATGGTGAGCAGCGCCGCCGCGCAGGTGCAGGCGATGATTCCGCAGCACAGCGACGCGGACCTTACGGTCCCCAGCAGACGGCCCTTGTCGGCGAAACGGTGGACCAGCGAGATCCAGGTGACCAGCGCGCAGACGCCTATCGGTAACGCGAACTCCGCGAACCACCCCTGTGCGTACAGCTCGTGCAATGCTCCCCCCTGATCGCGCCTTGGTGCCGGTGCGCCGGAGGCGGTCGGCCGGACACCGGGCACCTGGCACCTGGCACCGGGCGCGGAGCACCGGTGCCGAAGCACCGGTCACGGGGCACCGATCACGGGGAGAGCGGGAATCCCTTCACTGTCCGCCTCGGGGGCGGACGTACCGGCGAGTGGGCGTGTGGTTCCTGCGCCGTTCGGTCCCCGCGCCGCCTGGTTCCTACGCGTTTCGGTCCCTGCGCCTTCCGGTTGCCGCGCCTTCCGGTTCCTGTACAGAGCGCCTCGTCGCGTGGTCACGATAGTGCTCCTCGTTCCCGTAGCGCACGGCTCACCGTCCATGTACCGCTGGATCGCGCCGCCTCTGGCGTCCTGCGATACGTCTGCCGCCCCCGCTCCGTTCATCCCGCCCACGGGGCATACCGGGCATCAGGCCAAGCGTCAGGCACACGCGTCCGGGGGCTGGAGGTGGCGGGCGGCGCTGCGGGCCGCGGAGGCGACGGTGGCGCGGGCCTCGCGCGGGGGCAGGCCGGTGTCGAGCGCGGCCTCGATCAGGGCGGGGGCCAACTCCGGCCCAGCGCCCGTCTCGTAGGCGCGGCAGGCCGCCCAGAACAGCCGGTCGTTGCGCTGGCCCTCCCGTGAGGCTCGGACGAACCGTACGAGCCCCTCCAGGGCCGCGGGATGCGGCTCGGGGAACGGCGGGCCGGGGCGGTACGAGCGGGGCGGGGCCGGGCGCGGGGGCGTGAGCAGGCGCAACAGGGCGGACGGGGCGGGTGCCGGGGCCCAGGCGGGGGAGCCGGGCGCGAGGCGATAGCTGCCGTGCGAGGCGTAGGAGCCGGGGCCGACGAGATAGCCGCCCAGCCCCCGGATGTCGATGCCGGGGGCCAGACGGCCGGCGGAGTTGGGGACGGCGAGGCCGGGTGGGCCGCACAGCCACAGATGGCGGCCGCCGCTCGGGGTGAGCACGGTGACCGTACGGGGGATGGTGAAGGCGTGCTCACGGGCCAGCCGGGCGAGGGCGGCCAGGCCGTCCGTGCGGTCCTTACGGCTTGCACCGGGACTCTCNCGGCCAGGCCGTCCGTGCGGTCCTTACGGCTTGCACCGGGACTCTCGGCCGCACTGGCCGCACTGGCCGCACTGGCCGCACTGGCCGCACTGGCCGCTCCGGTCCGCTCGGCTGCCCCGGTCGCTCCGGCTCGCTCGGCTGCCGCAGTCGCACTGGCCGCTCCGGTCCGCTCGGCTGCCCCGGTCGCTCCGGCTCGCTCGGCTGCCGCAGTCGCACTGGCCGCTCCGGTCCGCTCGGCTGCCCTGGCCGCTCCGGACCGCTCGGTCGTCCCGGTCGCCCCAGCCCGCTCCGCCGTCCCGGTGGTCCCTCCGGCCCGAGCGTCCGTGTCGCTCGCTCCCCCGGTCCCCTGGGGCCCGCCGGGCGCTCCCGGCTTACCGGGCCGCACGCCCCGGAGGTCGAGGTCGATGCCGATGAGGTGGTACGGGGCGCATCCGCAGGCGATGCCGTAGCCGGTGGCCCAGGGAGCGGCGGCGAACAGGGCGCGGATCGCGTCCGGGTCCGCCGAGGCGTCATGGACGCCATGGCCCAGCCGACCGCATTCGCCATGGCACGGCAGCGGGGCGGGGTCGTGGTGGTGAGGGGAGCGCACGGCGGGCAGCTTCGCGCGGGTCAGCGGGATCACCCGGAAACCGTGGGCCGCGGCGGTCAGAGCGTGGGCAAGGGCATGGGCGAGTGAGGGATTCGCCATGCCACCCATTTTCGGACAAGTGTTCGGTAATGGGAAGAGGGCACGGTAAGTCGCCGAGGATGGCCGAAATTATGCGGAACGGAGTGTCGCGTAAGGCTCACCCCGCAGCTGGGCGGAGCGCCGCACCGGGCGCACCGGCGCGACGCGGGGAGTGGGGGTGCATGGGGCGTTTAAAACAGGTTCATCATGCTTGCGTGGTAATTCCAGTGGCCCGCGCGCATCGTCCGGGAATCGGTGGGCAACTCTGCTTCCGCGACCCTTTCGAGCCTCGGGGAGGTCGCGGAAGTCGGGAGTGGGATCGGAGGAATCGAGATGGCGGACATCCGGACGGGCCCCGGCCGCACCTTCGCCGCGCCACCGTTCTCCGCGTCCAGGGTGGGGTGCGGCTCCTGGGATCCGACGCGTCTGACGCGCTCGCACGGGGGCAGGTCGCCGCCAACGCGAGACCCCGCGAGCGCCCGTAGGGGAGCCGCGGGAAACCCGCGAAGCCCGGGAAACGCGGGGACCGCGGAAGCGGTGCGATGTCCGAACGATCTGAGTGAGCTGTGGTGATTCATTGAGCGAAACGGGACGGGTGAGGTCGTACGGTCGCGCGGTGGCGTATCAACGCCATCGCGCGACCGTACGTGTGTCGTGCTTCAGCGTTCGTCCTTGACAGCGTCGATTTATCTGACGGATAGTCAGATTGCTTTCTACGGCAGACATGCGGCAGGGGAAGCGATGACGCGTGATGAGCTGGACGTTGACCCGGAAGAGCTGTACGGACGGCTGAAGACGTACGAGGGGCGGACGGCCGCGAGCGGCGGCGCGGGCAGGGACCCCGTCAACGAGCCCATGATCAGGCACTGGTGCGAGGCCATGGGCGACACCAACCCCGCCTACCCGGCTGTGGCCCCGCCCACGATGCTCCAGGCGTGGACGATGGGCGGTCTGGCCGGGCACCCCGGCGGTTCGGCCCGCTCCGAGGCGTACGACGAGCTGCTGGCGCTGCTCGACGACGCGGGCTGCACCTCGGTGGTTGCCACCGACTGCGAGCAGGAGTACCTGCGACCGCTGCGCCCCGGCGACCGGGTCACCTTCGACGCGGTCATCGAGTCGGTGTCACCGCGCAAGACCACCAAGCTCGGCACCGGGTACTTCGTCACCACCCGCATGAACGTCCGCGCCGGGGACGGGGAACTGGTCGGCACCCACCGCTTCCGCATCCTCAAGTACGCACCCGCGCGGCCGAAGAGAGCGGCGAAGTCGGAGCCGAAGCGAACGCCGGAGCCGAAGCGAAAGTCGGAGCCGCCGGCCGACCGTCCCCGCCGCCCTCGCCCCGTCATCAACCGCGACAACGCCGGTTTCTGGGAGGGCGTCGCCCGGCATCAGCTGCTCATCCAGCGCTGCCTGGACTGCGCCACCCCGCGCTTCCCCTGGCTGCCCGGCTGCGGGGCGTGCGGCTCCCAGCGGTGGGAGGCGGTCGAGGCGTCCGGCGCCGGCACCGTGTTCAGCTATGTGGTCATGCACCATCCGCCCTTCCCCGCCTTCGACCCGCCGTACGCGGTCGCCCTCATTGAGCTCGCGGAGGGCGTGCGGATGGTCAGCGACATCACCGGGGTGCCGTACGACAAGGTGCGCATCGGCATGCCCGTCGAGCTGGAGTTCCTACGCGTGGACGAGGAGCTGGAGCTGCCGGTGTTCCGGGGCGCGGAGGCGTAACGGATGGACAGGAGGCCTGACGGATGGACAGGGCGGACCCCGGTGGCCTCGGCAGCGTGGACCCCGGTGGCCTCGGCAGCGCGGACCCCGGTGGCCTCGGCAGCGCCGACCGTACGGACGAGGAGGCGGTCGTATGACGGTGCGTACGGGCGATGAGCTGCCCCCACTGCGCATCCCGATCACCCGGACCCTGATCGTCGCCGGTGCCCTCGCGTCCCGGGACTACCAGGATGTGCACCACGACGCCGAGGCGGCCAAGGAGAAGGGCTCCCCGGACATCTTCATGAACATCCTCACCACCAATGGGCTGGTCGGCCGGTACATCACCGATCACTTCGGGCCGCGGGCCCGGCTCCGTAAGGTCGCCATCCGGCTCGGGGCGCCCAATTACCCCGGCGACGAGATGGTGCTGACCGGCCGGGTCACCTCGGTCGCGGAGGGCACGGCGGAGGTCGCCGTCATCGGTAAGAACGGCATCGGCCACCATGTGACCGGCACGGTCACCGTGCGGCTCCCCGACGACGCTCCAAGGACCACCCCCACCACCGCAACCCCCATCACCACCCCCACCACCCCGGACACCCCCCGATGAGCGCCCGCACGCCGGACACCCTGGGCGGCAGGGCCGCCATCGTCGGCATCGGCGCCACCGAGTTCTCCAAGGACTCGGGCCGCAGCGAGCTGAAGCTGGCCGTCGAGGCCGTCCAGGCGGCCCTGGACGACGCCGGGCTCGCCCCGGCCGACGTGGACGGGCTGGTCACCTTCACCATGGACACCAGCCCCGAGATCACCGTGGCGCAGGCCTGCGGCATCGGCGATCTCACCTTCTTCTCGCGCGTCCACTACGGCGGGGGCGCGGCCTGCGCCACCGTGCAGCAGGCCGCGCTCGCCGTCGCGACCGGCGTCGCCGAGGTCGTCGTCTGCTACCGCGCGTTCAACGAGCGCTCCGGGCGCCGCTTCGGCTCCGGCGTGCAGCACCGCGAGCCGTCCGCCGAGGGCGCCGCGCTCGGCTGGTCGCTGCCGTTCGGGCTGCTGACCCCGGCCTCGTGGGTCGCCATGGCCGCCCAGCGCTATCTCTACACCTATGGGCTGACACCCGAGGTTTTCGGCCATGTGGCCGTCACCGACCGCCGCCACGCGGCCACCAACCCGGCCGCGTACTTCCACGGCAAGCCGATCACCCTCGCCGAGCACGCCGCCTCCCGCTGGATCGTCGAGCCGCTGCGGCTGCTCGACTGCTGTCAGGAGACGGACGGCGGTCAGGCGATCGTGGTCACCAGTGTGGAGCGGGCGCGTGACCTGCCGCGTCCGCCCGCCGTGATCACGGCCGCGGCGCAGGGCGCGGGCCGCGGCCAGGAGCAGATGACGAGCTTCTACCGCGACGATCTGACGGGCCTCCCCGAGATGGGGGTGGTCGCCCGTCAGCTGTGGCGCGGCAGCGGGCTGACCCCGGCCGACATCGACGTGGCCATCCTCTACGACCACTTCACGCCATTCGTGCTGATGCAGCTGGAGGAGTTCGGCTTCTGCGGGCGCGGCGAGGCGGCCGGATTCGTCGCCGAGGACGCGCTGCCGCTCAATACGCACGGCGGCCAGCTCGGCGAGGCGTATCTGCACGGGATGAACGGGATCGCCGAGGCCGTCCGCCAGATCCGCGGCAGCTCCGTCAACCAGGTGCCGGGTGCCGCCCGCACCCTGGTCACCGCGGGCACCGGGGTACCGACATCCGGGCTTCTCCTCGGCGCAGACGGCTGAACCGCGCGCGTGTCTGCGGTATCGGGCCGCCGAAGTCCACCTTCACTCGTCATATGACCCGAAGTAAGCAGAGCAGATGGCAGGTCACGGGCTGGGCCGCCGGTCTGGCCGCGGCCCTGGCCACCGCCATCGCCGGTGCCACCCCCGCCGCCTCGGCGCAGGTCCTGCCCGACCCCCGCCCCCTGGGCGCCAAGGTCTTCAAGGGCTGGGCCTTCGACACCTGCCACGCGCCGTCCCTCGCCACCCTGCACGCGTGGAACAGCTCCCGCTACCGCGCCGTCGGCGTCTACTACGCGGGCCGCGGCCGGGCCTGCGCCAGCCAGCCCAACCTCACCGTCTCCTGGATGCGCGGCGTCAAGAGCATGAAGTGGCGGGTGTTGCCCATCTTCGTCGGATCCCAGTCGCCTTGTGTCCGCAACACCAACAAGAAGCACGTGCCCATCGGCAGCAAGCCGTTCTCCCAGGGACAGGCGGAGGGCAAGGACGCGGTGGCGCGCGCCAAGGCGCTCTCCCTGAAGAAGCGCAGCGCGCTCTACCTCGACATGGAGGCGTACGACGTGAAAGCGACGAGCTGCGCCGCCAAGACGCTCTCCTTCATCCGCGGCTGGAATCGTGCGGTCCGCTCGCGCGGCTTCTTCCCCGGCTTCTACAGCAGCGCCGAGTCCGGGGTGCGCCATGTGGAGCAGGCCCGCCGGGCCGGGGTCCATGACCTGCCCTCCGTGATGTGGTTCGCGCGCTGGAACGGGAAGCCGTCGCTGTACGGGGAGTCGACGCTGGCCAAGAGCGCGTGGAATCCGCACCGCCGCATCCACCAGTACCGGGGCAATGTGGAGGTGACGCACGGCGGCCGGACGCTGCGCATCGACCGCAACAAGGTGGACGCACCGGTCGCGATCATCAAGTGAGCACCCGTGGGGTGGGGCACACCCTCCCGGGGAACCGTAGGGAACCCTCCCGGAGAACCCTCGGGAAGAACCCTGACCGTCCGATCGCCCCCTCCCCCCGCAGGAGGTGGTGCCAGCACCACCCCTACAACCTGAGGCTGACTGCCCTTCGGCACTTATGGCCGATCCGCTCCGACCTGCTCGCTCCTAGCGTTGAGCCATGACCACGACCGTGTGCACAGGCGTCTCGGCCGCCGCGTTCCCGTCGTTCACCTCGTACGTACGGGCGCGGGGGCCCGTGCTGCTGCGCACCGCACGCTCGCTGACCTCCAACGCGTGTGACGCCGAGGATCTGCTGCAGACCGCGCTGACCAAGACGTACCTGGCGTGGGAGCGCATCGAGGACCACAACGCGCTGGACGGCTATGTGCGGCGCGCCCTGGTCAACACGCGGACGTCGCAGTGGCGCAAGCGCAAGATCGACGAATTCGTCTGCGAGGAGCTGCCCGAGCCCGAGACGGTGCCCGCCCCGGACCCCGCCGAACGGCAGGTGCTCCGCGACGCGCTGTGGCGCGCCGTACTGCGGCTGCCGGACCGTCAGCGGGCGATGGTCGTCCTCAGGTATTACGAGGACCTGAGCGAGGCGCAGACGGCGGAGGTTCTCGGGGTGTCCATCGGCACCGTCAAGAGCGCGGTCTCGCGCGCCCTCGGCAAGCTCCGCGAGGACCCGGAACTCGGCCACGCGGCATGATCGCCTGATCGACGCGATGGCGGCCTACGAGGCTGACCGGCGGGGGACCGACGGGGGCGACCGACGGGGGACCGACGGGGTCCGGGGGTAGTGACATACCAGGTGGTCGGCTGCAGAATCGGCGGAACCTCAACCCGCGCGTAACCGGAACCCTGGAGGCGCCCCGGTGCTCAGCACGATGCAGGACGTACCGCTGACCGTGACCCGCATCCTCGTGCACGGGGCGCTCGTGCACGGCCGCACGGCCCATGTGACCACCTGGACCGGAGAGGGCGAGCCCCAGCGACGCGGCTTCTACGAGGTGGGGGTGCGGTCCATCCAGTTGGCGAACGCGCTGCGCGATGAGCTCGGGGTCGAACCGGGGCAGGCCGTGGCCACCTTGATGTGGAACAACTGCGAGCATCTGGAGGCGTATCTCGCGGTCCCCTCCATGGGCGCCGTACTGCACACCCTCAACCTGCGGCTGCCCGCCGATCAGCTCGGCTGGATCGTGAACCACGCCGCCGACCGCGTGATCATCGTCAACGGCTCCGTGCTGCCGCTGCTCGCCCCGCTCCTCCCCGGCCTCACCACGGTGAAGCACATCGTGGTCGCGGGCCCCGGCGACCGTTCCGTCCTGGACGGCTGTGCCGCCCGGGTCCACGACTACGAGGAGCTGATCGAGGGCAGGCCGCAGCGGTACGCCTGGCCGGAGATCGACGAGCGCCAGGCGGCGGCCCTCTGCTACACCTCGGGGACGACCGGGCACCCCAAGGGCGTGGCCTACAGCCACCGCTCCATCTATCTGCACTCGATGCAGGTCAACACCGCCGAGTCGTTCGGCATGTCCGGGGGCGACATCCTGCTGCCGGTGGTGCCCATGTTCCACGCCAACGCATGGGGCACCCCGCACGCCGCCTTCATGGCGGGCGCCTCGATCCTCATGCCGGACCGCTTCCTCCAGCCGGAACCGCTCGCCGAGATGATCGAGCGCGAGCGTCCCACCATCGCCGCCGCCGTCCCCACCGTCTGGCAGGGGCTGCTCGCCGAACTCGACGCGCGGCCGCGGGAGGTGAGCAGTCTGCGGAACGTCTTCATCGGCGGCGCGGCCTGCCCGCCCTCCCTGATGAAGGCCTACGGGGAGCGCCACGGCATTAACGTCGTCCATGCCTGGGGCATGACGGAGACCTCTCCGCTCGGCTCCGTGGCCCATCCGCCGGGCGGTCTCTCGGCCGAGGAGGCCTGGCCGTACCGGCTGACGCAGGGCCGCTTCCCGTCCTCCGTCGAGTGCCGGTTGATCTCGGCGGACGGCGAACTCGTGCCGTGGGACGGGAAGACGCCGGGTGAGCTGGAGGTACGCGGTCCGTGGATCGCGGGCGCGTACTACGGAGGGGCGGACGGCGAGCCGTTCCGCCCCGAGGACAAGTTCACCGAGGACGGCTGGCTGAAGACCGGCGACGTCGGCACCATCAGCCCCGACTGCTATCTGACGCTGACGGACCGGGCCAAGGACGTCATCAAGTCGGGCGGTGAGTGGATCTCCTCGGTCGAGCTGGAGAACCAGCTGATGGGCCATCCGGAGGTCGCGGAGGCGGCGGTGGTGGCGGTGTCGGACGAGAAGTGGGGCGAGCGGCCGCTGGCCACGGTGGTGCTGACGGAGGGCGCCACGATCGACTACGAGGGGCTGCGGGCCTTCCTCGCCGAACGGGTCGCGCGCTGGCAGCTGCCGGAGCACTGGGCGCGGATTCCGGCGGTGCCGAAGACCAGCGTGGGGAAGTTCGACAAGAAGGTCATCCGAAAGAGGTACGCGGACGGGGAACTGGATGTGACCACGCTGGGCTGAGGATGCCGGGATCGGGAGCGCGTCGGCAACGCGGTCACCGTAAGGGTGCCGCTGTGGGCAACGCGGTCACCGTAAGGGTGCCGCTGTGGGCAACGTGGCCGCCGTAAGGAAGCCACTGTGGCAACGTGGCCGCCGTAAGGGTGCTGCTGTGGGTAACGCGGTCACCGTAAGGGTGCCGCTGTGGGCAACGCGGTCACCGCAAGGAGGCGGGTGTCTCCTTACGGCGGCCGTACGTAACCGGTGCCGGCCGCAGGCGTCAGTTCGTGCCGATCTTCGCCAGCAGGTCCACGATCCGCGACTGCACCTCGGCGCTCGTCGAGCGCTCCGCGAGGAACAGCACCGTCTCGCCCGAGGCCAGCCGGGACAGGTTCGCCGGGTCGATGTCCGCGGAGGTGTAGACGACCAGCGGGGTGCGGTTCAGCAGTCCGTTGCCGCGCAGCCAGTCGACGATCCCGGCCCGGCGGCGGCGTACCTGCATCAGGTCCATCACCACCAGGTTGGGCCGCATCTGGGCCGCGAGCGAGACCGCGTCCGCGTCCGTCGCCGCGCGGGCGACCTGCATCCCGCGCCGCTCGAGCGTCGCCGTGAGCGCCATCGCGATCGGCTCGTGCTCCTCGATCAGCAGCACGCGCGACGGATGCTGCTCGCTGTCGCGCGGCGCGAGCGCCTTGAGCAGGACGGCCGGGTCGGCGCCGTACGCCGCCTCCCGCGTCGCCTGGCCGAGCCCCGCGGTCACCAGCACCGGCACCTCGGCGGCGACCGCCGCAGTACGCAGCGACTGCAGTGCGGTCCGGGTGATCGGCCCGGTCAGCGGGTCGACGAACAGCGCCGCCGGGTACGCGGCGATCTGGGCGTCCACCTCCTCACGGGAGTTCACGATCACCGGGCGGTAGCCGCGGTCGCTCAGCGCCTGCTGGGTGGACATGTCCGGCGCGGGCCACACCAGGAGGCGGCGCGGGTTGTCCAGCGGCTCCGGCGGCAACTCGTCGTCGGGCGGCGGGGTGCGGTCGTCGACGATCTCGACGGCGCCGTTGGGCCCGTCCAGCGGCTCCGGCCCCTCGGCGCCCTCGTCCGGCGCGCCAATGGCGAACGTACGGCCGGAGCCCTGCGAGGCGCCCACCGCGCGCTGCGGCTGCGGCCCCGGCCCGGGCTGGGGGCGGGGCTGCGCGCCGGTCTGCGGACCGGGGTGCGGCTGCGGTCCGGTGTGCGGCTGCTGGCCGTGCGCGGGCTGCCCGGTGTGGGGCTGCGGTCCGGTGTGCGGATGCGCGCGGTTGCCGGTCGGCTGGAGTTCGGCCGAGGCGCCCTGGTCCGTCATCTCGGGCCGGGCGGCCAGCTTGCGCCGCCTGCCGCCGCCCGTGCTGGTGCCTCCGGAGGGCGTCTGCGCCTGACCCTGCGGCGGGCGTCCTTGCGGCCGGCCCTGCGGCTGGCCCTGTGCGGGCTGGCCCTGGGGCTGCTCCCCCACCTGCTGGGCGAACGGCACCCCTTGGCCCAGGGTGCGCACGCTGATCGCGCGCCCCTGGGTGGTGTCGGCGTTCTGCGGGGTCTCGGCGGGCAGCGGCTGCGGACGGGGCTGTGCGGGCGCGTCCGGCCACTGCGCAGGCGGCTGCACGGGCTGCTGGGCCGGTGGGTGCCCGCTGGTCTCCGCGGGTTGCGGACCAGCCTGGGCCTGAGGCTGGGCCCCCTGCGGCTGCTCCTCGGCCAGCGCCCGGCGGGCGCGGCGCCGTCCGGTGGGCGGGACCTCCTGTGGTTGGCCGCCGCTGGTGTCCTGGCCCCAGTTGGGCTGCTGCTCCTCGGGGNAGCGCGGGCATGCCCGACGCGGCCGGCTGGGGGCCTTGGGCCTGCGGCTGGGGCCGACGCGGGTCCTGGCCCTGCCCCTGACCGGGGTCGGACGGCCAGCTACCGGGCCGCGCCGCGCCATTGGGCGCCGCGCCATTGGGCGGTACGGGCTCGCCTCGTACGGCCAGCCCCCCGCCCTGCTGCGGCTGGGGCGCGCCGCCCCGCGCCTCGCGGGAGCCGTGCTGCGCGGGGACGAGCCCGGCCGGGCCGAGCTCGGGCGGGAGCGCGCCGGGCTGCGCCCGGTCGGCGGCGGCAGGGGGCAGCGCGAAGGGGGAACGGACGAGCCCGGGATCGCCCGCGGGCTGCGGCTGGGACTGCTGCGGCTGAGGTTGCGGCTGAGGTTGTGGCTGCGTTTGGCCCTGCGCCTGGTCGGGCGTCGGCTGCTCCGGCGCCTCGCCCAGCGCCCGGCGGGCGCGGCGCCGTCCGGT
>NZ_JACVYG010000098.1:0-16045 GCF_014712245.1 Streptomyces sp. 5-10 | reverse complement strand
GGGGGCCGCGTCCGGTCCGGCGGGGGCCGCGCCCGGTCCGGCGGGCGCCGGGGGCTCCGGGGCGGAGGATGCCGCGGCGGCGCGGCGGGTGCGGGTCGTGCTCGTGGACGACCACCGCATGTTCCGCACCGGGGTGCAGGCCGAGATCGGGGAGACGGCCCGGACCGGTGTCGAGGTGGTCGGCGAGGCGGCCGACGTCGACCAGGCCGTGACCGTGATCACCGCGACCCGCCCCGAGGTCGTGCTGCTCGACGTCCACCTCCCCGGCGGGGGCGGCGTCGAGGTGCTGCGCCGCAGCGCCTCGCTGATGGCCGACCAGGACCGCCCGGTGCGCTTCCTCGCGCTGTCCGTCTCGGACGCGGCCGAGGACGTCATCGGCGTGATCCGCGGCGGCGCCCGCGGCTATGTGACCAAGACCATCACCGGCACCGACCTCGTGGACGCGATCTTCCGGGTCTCCGAGGGCGACGCGGTCTTCTCCCCGCGCCTCGCCGGTTTCGTCCTCGACGCCTTCGCCTCCACCGACGCCCCACCGGTGGACGAGGACCTGGACCGGCTCACCCAGCGCGAGCGCGAGGTGCTGCGCCTGATCGCGCGCGGCTACGCCTACAAGGAGATCGCCAAGCAGCTGTTCATCTCGGTGAAGACGGTCGAGAGCCATGTCTCGGCGGTGCTCCGCAAGCTCCAGCTCTCCAACCGGCATGAGCTGACCCGCTGGGCGACGGCCCGCCGCCTGGTCTGAGCCTGTGCCCGGGAACCGGAACGGGCCGGACGGCGCGGCGGCTCAGCCCGGCACCCCCATCCGCTGCGTGCCGACGACCGACAGCAGCCGCAGCGCCTCCTCGGCCGGTGAGCCGGGGTCGGCGGTGTAGATGATCACCCGCTGATCCCGGTCGGCGATGTCCAGTACATCGCAGTTGACGGCGATCGGTCCGACGAGCGGATGGTGCAGCGTCTTGCACAGGGTGGGCCGGGCGGACACATCGTGGGAGTCCCACAGCCGGGCGAACTCCTCGCTGCCCGAGCGCAGCTCGGCCACCAGCTCGGTCACCTCGGGGTCGTCGGGGTAGCGGGCGGCCGCGGCGCGCAGCCCCTCGGCCGCGGTCCGGGCGAACTCGTCCACGTCCGACACCCCGTACAGCCTCCGCCCGTCCCGGTGCGGCCCGAGGAAGGCGCGGCGGACGAAGTTGCGGTCGCGGCGCGAGAGGGCGGAGAAGTCCTCCATGAGGGCGGCGGCCAGATCGTTCCAGGCGATCACCTCGTACGTCGCGGAGAGCACGATCGCCGCCGCGTTCGGCAGCCGCCGCAGCAGGTTCGCGATGCTCGGCCGCACCTCGCGCGAGGGCCCGGCCGGCGGGCCCGGCGGGGCGCCCGCCAGATGGTGCAGATGATCGCGCTCGGTGTCGCCCAGCCGCAGGGCGCGGGCCAGCCCGGTCAGCACCTCGCGGGACGGGCGCGGGGCGCGGGCCTGCTCCAGCCGCGTGTAGTACTCGGTCGAGATGAACGCCAGCTGCGCCACCTCCTCGCGCCGCAGCCCCGGGGTGCGGCGCCGCGTCCCGGCGGGCAGTCCCACATCGGCGGGCGTGATCCGCTCACGTCGGCTGCGCAGGAAGGCCGCCAGCTCTCGTCTGTCCACGCCTTTCAGTGTGCGTGGACGGCCGGGGGCTCAGCCAGGTACAGCCGGTGCCTGGTTGAGCTCCGGCGTCCACAGCAGCCTCGGGGACATGAACGACACACCGAACACCACCCCCCTCGACACCTCACCCCTTTCCGCGACCGCCGGCCTGCTGGCCGGCAAGGTCGCCTTCATCACCGGCGCCGGGCGCGGCATCGGCGCCGCCGCGGCGCGCCTCTTCGCCCGCGAGGGCGCCCGAGTGCTGCTGGCGGCCCGTACGGAGGCCCAGCTCAAGACGGTCACCGAGGAGATCAGGGCGGCCGGCGGCACCGCGGATCACGTGGTGTGCGACCTGGCCGACGCGGCGAGCGTCCGCGCCGCCGTCGACCGGGCCGTGGAGCTGTACGGCCGGCTCGACGTGGCCTTCAACAACGGCGCGACGATCCAGCAGCCGGGCCCGATGGACCAGCTGCCGGAGGCCGACTTCGACCATGTCTACGCCGTCAACCTCCGTGGCCCCTGGCTGGCCATGAACGCCGAGGTCGCGGCCATCCGCGCCACCGCCGGAACGGGCGCCATCGTCAACAACTCCAGCGTCGGCAGCCTCATGGGCAACCCCGAACTCCCCGCCTACGGCGCCATGAAGCGCGCCGTCAACAGCCTCACCGAGTCCGCCGCCGTCACGTACGGCCCGGAGGGCATCCGCGTCAACGCCATCGCGCCCGGTAGCACGCTCACCGAGATGATCCGCGAATGGGAGGAGGCATCCCCCGGCGTCGTCGAGCGGATCACCACCCACACCCCGCTGCGCCGCGCCGCCGACCCGGCCGAGATCGCCCAGGCCGCGGCCTGGCTCCTCAGCGACCGCGCCTCGTATGTGACCGGCACGGTCCTCCGGGTGGACGGCGGCCTCCGGGCCTGAGAACGCCGGTGGTGCCGGTGGGGAGACGACCCGCCCCGGCGGATGAACCACCCGATCCGGTGACGTAGGACTACGCGTCCGGATCGGTGGGCCTCATGCCGGGCCGAACCGCGGCTCGAGCCCCGTCAGGTCGCGGCTTGCCGACCACAGGTGGGCCGCGACTTCCGTGTCGGCCAGGTGACCTCGGACGGGCCGACGACGGGGGGTGCCGCGGAGGGCGAAGTGGCGGGGGGTCCAGAGTTCGCCGCCGGTGATGGACGGGTCGAGGACCGCTCGTACGGCGGGCCAGGCGGCCGCGTCCTTGCCCTGGACGAGGATTCCGGCGGGCAGGCCGCGCAGCCGTTCGGCGGGTGTGCGGACGTGCAGGGGTGGGCGGGAGGGGGTGAGGGAGTCGAGCGCGCCGCCGGGGTGGGTGACCACGCTCCGCACCGTGCTGCCGACCGTCCTCAGCCGCCGGTCGAGTTCGAAACCGAAGAGCATCTGGGCCAGTTTCGAGCGCCCGTAGGTGCGCTCGGGCTCGTAGCCGCGGGTGCTCTCGAGGTCGTCCAGGTCCAGCCGCTCGGACATGGCCGCGAAGCTGCCCGTAGTGATGACACGGCCCTCGGGGGCGGCCGCGAGCAGAGGTGCCAGCCAGTGGGTCAGCGCGAAGTGCCCGAGGTGGTTGATGCCGAACATCGCCTCATGGCCGTCCCCGGTCTCACGGCGCGGCGGCTCGTCGAACTTCACCCCGGCGTTGTGGACGACCGCGTCCAGACGGTCCAACCCCAGCGCCTCCGCGGAGGCTTCGAGCGACGGGAGATCGGCGAGGTCCAGCCGGATGTGACGCACCCGGGCGCCGGGGACCCGGGAGCGGATCGAGGCCACGGCGGCGTCCGCCCTGCCCGGGTCGCGGCTGCCGAGAACGACGGTGGCTCCCGTACCGGCGAGCTGTTCGGCGACGAAGTATCCGATCCCCGCGTTGCCTCCGGTCACCAGGAAGGTCTTTCCGTCGGCTCGCGGAAGGCTATGGACGTCCCACCGCTCGGTCGGGGATTCGGCCGAGGATTCGGTCGGGGTTGCGGAAGGCATGCGGGGGCTCCTTGCGGTGGTGAGGGCGGGGGCGGGGGCGGGGCGGGCCCATGGGGCTGACGCTGAACGCGTGTCAGCCTTACGGTCGCCACCGACGCCCCGCCGACAGACCGCCGTCATCCCCCGGCCCCCGCCGACAGACCGCCGTCGCCCCTTCTCGCCCCCCGCCGACAGGTCGCCGTCGCCCCTTCTCGCACCCCGCCGACAGATCGCCGCTCACGCGAACCCGGAACCCACCGGCCCCGCCACGTCCAGCGTGTCCTTGACCATGGCGAGCGCCGCGCCCAGGGGGCTGGAACGGCCGCCGCTCACCGTGACGCGGCTCCGGCGGCAGCCCCTCGGCCGCGCTGGCGCGTACGGCGGCGAGCCGCAGCGGCAGCGTGCCGCCGACCAGACGCTCGGCGTAGGCCCGGCCCACCGGGCCGTACCCCGACAGCACGACGGAGGGGGTCGGGGGGACCGTTACGCCGGGCGGGCGGCCGTCCGGGACCGCTACGCCGGGCGGGCCGCCCCCGCGAAGGGCATGTCCCCCACGGAGGCCATGCGGACCGGGGCCCCGGGGTGCGGGGCGTGGATCATGCGGCCGCCCCCGATGTAGAGGCCGACATGGCTGATGCCGGAGTAGAAGAAGACCAGGTCCCCGGGGGCCAGTTGGTCGCGGGTGACGCGCTGTCCGGCGTTGATCTGGGTGTAGGTGGTGCGGGGCAGGGCGACCCCGGCGGCGCGCCAGGCGGCCTGGGTGAGCCCCGAGCAGTCGTAGCCGTGGGGGCCGGTGGCGCCCCAGACGTACGGCTTGCCGAGGGCCGCGTACGCGTAGGAGACGGCACGGGCGGCGCGGCCCGCGACGGGGGCGAGGGAGCCGGCGGCCTTGTCGGCGTCCCGCGCCGCCAGCAGGCGCTGCCGCTGCTCGAGGGTCAGCCGGGCGAGTAGGCGATCGGCGGCGGCGAGCTTCTCCTGGACGGTCCGCTTGTGGTGGGCGGCGGCCGTCCGGGAGGCGCGCAGAGCGGCGAGGCGGTCGGCCGCCTCGCCGCGGACCTGGCGTAATTTCCGCTCCTGTCGGCCGATCGTGGCGATCAGGGCGGCCTGGCGGCTCCCCGCGCGCTCGGCGAGCGAGGCGCGCTCCAGGTACTGGTCGGGGGAGGAGGACAGGGCGAGCTGGAGGGCCGGGGCGATCGTCCCCGAGCGGTACTGGGCGGTGGCGAAGGCCCCGAGGGCGTTGCGCGCGGTGTTGAGCCGGGTGGTGCGGCGGGCGGCCTGGTCGCGCAGCGCCTCCAGCCTCAGGCGGGCCTTGTCGGCCTTCTCCCTCGCGCCGTTGTACTTCTCGGTGGCCTCCTCGGCCTCCCGCTGGTACTCATCGACCTTCGCCTTCACCTGAGCGGGGGTGAGGCGGTTCTCGGCGTGCCCGGTGCCGTCGAGGAGGGTGGCGGACGCGGCGCCGGTGAGGGCGAGGAGCGCGGCCGCGCGGATGGTGCCGCTGGTGAGCGAGCGCTGCTTGGGCTTCCTGTGCGACGCCACTGCGGCGGTTCACCTGGTCTTTCTTGGGCAATCCAGTTCGGGCAATCCAGGACATTCGGCAGATCCTGGACCCTTGTGGGGAACGGGCGGGCAGGTGGCAGTCCGCCGTGAGGCGGGGACCCTCGGTTGACGGGAGCGGACTGCCACCTGGAGGAGGAAGCTAGGCCGGGAAGAGGGGTCGTGCGGGGGATTGAACGGGAGTGCACGGATTTCATCGGTTCCGTGACGGCTGCTGATCGCCCGGCGAGTGGGGTGGTCGGCAGTGTGGGGCGGCCGTGATCGAAGCGGCGATAGGGGTCCACCCGGGTGCCGGGTGATGATATGTGCGCGGCTAGTCTCCGGAGCCATGGACGTACTCATTCACGTGTTCGTCGGCCTCCACATCGTCGGCATCGGCGCGCTGCTCGGCGGCTTCTTCTCGCAGCTCAAAGCCATGCGCGCGGGCGAGGCCCGGATGATCCCGGCGATGCTGCACGGCGCGCTGACCATGCTGGTGACCGGTGTGGCGCTGGTCGGGCTCAACCAGGCGGACGACAACAGCGTCAACACCGTCAAAATCGGCGTAAAGCTGGCGCTATTGGTCGTGATCCTCGGCCTGGTGTATGTGAAGCGCGACGAGGAGAAGGTAGAGTCGGCCGCCTTCGGCGCGGTGGGTGCCTTGACAACGGCAAACATCTTCATCGCCGTGCTGTGGACCTGACGAACGAATGTTCTGGGGGTAACCCAAGGAAATTGCGACACGATCCCGAGGCAACCGTTTGCACTCGCGAGCTGTCTTAGTAAAGAGCGAGGCAGTCGAGAGGAGTGGCCAATGGGGGTAGTGGGGGCAGTCAGACGTCATAGGCGGCGCGTGGGTGTGGCGCTGGGGCTGGCGGGGATGGCGGTGCCGCTCGCGGTCGCCGTCGCCGGTCCGGCGCAGGCGCAGGCACGGCCGCTGGGCAGGTCGGCCGGAACGGTGACACCGGTGAGCACGGCCGCGTCCTCGTGCACGACCACCGCTGGGCCGTACCAGAAGCAGGCCGAGCGGTTCCTGGGCCGTCCCGTGGACGGGCGGCAGTCGCGGGCGGACTGTCTCGCGATCCAGAAGTTCCAGATCGACCACGGCATCAGCCCGACGATCGGCTACGCGGGCCCGATCACCTCGGGCGTGATGAACCTCATCGGCGCCCAGAAGGCCGCCGGGCACAATCCCAACGCGGCGAAGAAGTGCCCCACCAACAAGGGCCGCATCGCCTGCGTGGACCTCACCCGGCAGCTGAGCTGGGTCCAGGACGGCTCCCGGCTGGTCTACGGGCCGGTGCCGGTGCGGTCCGGGCGAAACGGCTTCGAGACCCGCACCGGGCTGAAGAGGATCTACTGGCGGGACATCAACCACTGGTCGACGCTCTACAAGGTCGCCATGCCCTACAGCCAGTTCTTCGACGGCGGCCAGGCGTTTCACTCGATCGCCGGCAGCGTATGGTCCCCGCCCGGCTCCCACGGCTGCGTCAACATGCGTAAGGGCGACGCCAAGAAGTACTGGAGCCTGCTGAAGAACGGCGACGACGTGTACGTCTACGGGCGCAAGCCCGGCACGTGAGCCGATGGCGGTGTCGCTGAGGACGCCGCTGTGGCGCTGACGGCGCCGCTGAGGTGCTGAGGACGCCGCTGTGGAGCTGACGGCGCCGCCGCCCCGGGCTGGGCCCCGGGGCGGCGGCACGTCAGGACAGGGGGCCTACGAGGGCCGCACGCTCCCGTAGATCGGCATCTCCGTGATCGGCGCCTTCTTCACCACATCGCCCGGCTTCGGCGCGTGGATCATCATCCCGTCGCCGATATAGAGGCCGACATGGCTGATGTCGTCGTAGAAGAAGACGAGATCGCCCGGCTGGAGTTGGGACGTCGAGACGCGCGTACCGGCCTTCACCTGGTCCCAGGTGGTGCGCGGCAGCGAGATCCCGGCGGACTTCCAGGCCGCCTGCGTCAGCCCCGAGCAGTCGAAGGAGCTGGGCCCGGTCGCGCCCCAGACGTACGGCTTGCCGAGCTGTGCCTTGGCGAAGGCGATGGCCTGGGCCGCCTTGGAGCTGCCCGCCGGGGCCGAGGGCGTGGAGGGCGCCGTCGAACCGGAGCCACCCGCGTTCTGCTGCTCCTGCTGCTGTTCCTGCCGCTTCTTGCGCGCGGCCGCCTCCTGCCGCTGCTTCTCGGCCAGCTCGGCGGCCTTACGGCGGGCCTCTTCCGCCTTCTTCTTCTCGATCGCCGCCAGCCGCGCCTTCTCCTTGGCGGTCAGATTCGCCAGCAGCCGCCGCGCCTCGGTCAGCTTGTCCTGGACGGTCTTCCTCTGGATCTTCAGCTGCTTCTGCGACGCGGTCAGCGAGGCAAGGCTCTCGCCGGCCTTACCGCGCTCCTTGGCGGCCTGCGCCCGCTGCTTCTGGAAGTCGTCGACGGCCTGCTTCTGCCGGCCGGTCATCCGGTCCATCAGATGCGACTGGTCGAAGACGTCCTGCGGATCGTTGGAGAACAGCAGGGTCGCGGCGGAGCGGGCCATTCCGCCGTCGCGGTACTGGGCGGCGGCGTACTGGCCGAGCATGCGCCGCGCCTCGTTGAGCTTCTCGGTGCGCTGGGCGACGGAGTCCAGCAGCTTGTCGACCTTGGCCCGCTGCTGGTCGGTGCGCTCCTTGGCGGCGTTGTAGCGCTGGGTGGCGGCCTCCGCCTGGTGGTAGAGGGTGTCGACCTTCTCTTTCACCTTCTCGATCGACTGGGCGGCCGGCTTGGGATCGGTGGGCGCGGCGTTGGCCGACTGGGAGAGGAGGGTGACGGATGCGAGGGCGGCCGTGGTGAACCCGACGGCCGTACGGCGGCCGTGACCGGTGAGCGGGGCGGGTATGCGGTTCCGCGGCTTGCGGTGCGACGCCAAGGGAGGCGACTCCTTCCGTGGACCGCCTACCGGGTTAGCTGTCGGGTTCGGGCGGTTCGGAAGGTTGCCCTACGGCCGTGTCCGGGCGGCACTCGCGTGCCACACCGGTCGGGCCGATTCACCCCGGTGTTGCGTGGGCCCCTCCTCCCTGAAGGGGGGCTAGGAGGGCGGGTCCCCGGCTCCGGGCGCCTCACGGCGGTACCGGACTCGGCGGAGGCCGCCCGTGCCGACGTGGTTCGCCGACGGATCTTCCGGGCCGCCTGACGCAGGACGGTAGCCAACACGTGGGGCTCCTGTGAAGACTGGTGGCCGTTTTGCCCGAAACCGTTTCGTGATGTTCGGACGTCGGCTGTCAGTGGGGCGGCCTAGACTCGGGGAGCGATGAGCAGCCTCTTTGACGACAGCTTCCTGGCGGACCTCGGGCCTCCTTCGGACGAGGAGCGGCCACCGCCGCCCGAGGATTCGGCGCACCCTGGCCACGGCGGTGCCGAGGATGTGCCGCATCACCTCTTCAGCGGCGATTTCGACGCGCCCGTGCCCCGGGAGGCCCACTACCGGGACGGCGCGGCCCGCCCCGCCGTGGACCCGTCCGCCCTGCTCGAGGGGTTGAACGAGCAGCAGAGGGCCGCCGTGGAGCACACCGGCTCCCCGCTGCTGATCGTCGCGGGCGCCGGCTCCGGCAAGACCCGGGTGCTCACCCACCGCATCGCCTATCTGCTCGGCGCCCGCTCCACCCACCCCGGCCAGATCCTCGCCATCACCTTCACCAACAAGGCGGCGGGCGAGATGAAGGAGCGCGTCGAGGAGCTCGTCGGCCCGCGGGCCAACGCCATGTGGGTGTCCACCTTCCACAGCGCCTGCGTTCGCATCCTGCGCCGGGAGTCGAAGAAGCTGGGCTTCACCTCGTCGTTCTCGATCTACGACGCGGCCGACTCCAAGCGGCTGATGTCGCTGGTCTGCCGGGATCTGGACCTCGACCCCAAGCGGTTCCCGCCGAAGTCCTTCAGTGCCAAGATCTCCAACCTCAAGAACGAGCTGATCGACGAGGAGACCTTCGCGGGGCAGGCGGCGGACGGTTTCGAGAAGACGCTGGCCGAGGCGTATGTGATGTACCAGGCGCGGCTGCGCGAGGCCAACGCGCTGGACTTCGACGACATCATCATGACCACGGTCAATCTGCTCCAGGCGTTCCCGGACGTCGCCGAGCACTACCGCCGCCGCTTCCGGCACGTCCTGGTGGACGAGTACCAGGACACCAACCACGCGCAGTACACACTCGTGCGCGAGCTGGTGGGCACCGACACCGAGGAGACCACGGCCGCCGAGCTGTGCGTGGTGGGCGACGCCGACCAGTCGATCTACGCCTTCCGGGGCGCCACGATCCGTAACATCCTCCAGTTCGAGGAGGACTACCCCACCGCGCGGACGATCCTCCTCGAGCAGAACTACCGCTCGACCCAGACCATCCTCAGCGCGGCCAACGCGGTCATCGAGCGCAATGAGAACCGCCGCCCGAAGAACCTGTGGACGCAGGCCGGCGCCGGGACCGAGATCACCGGCTATGTGGCCGACACCGAGCACGACGAGGCCCAGTTCGTCGCCGACGAGATCGACCGGCTGACGGACGCGGGCGACGCCAAGGCCGGGGACGTGGCGGTCTTCTACCGCACCAACGCCCAGTCCCGTGTCTTCGAAGAGGTCTTCATCCGCGTCGGGCTGCCGTACAAGGTCGTCGGCGGTGTGCGCTTCTACGAGCGCAAGGAGGTCCGGGACGTCCTCGCCTATCTGCGGGTGCTGGCCAACCCCGAGGACTCCGTCCCGCTCCGCCGGATCCTGAACGTGCCCAAGCGCGGCATCGGGGAGCGCGCGGAGGCCATGATCGACGCGCTGTCGCTGCGCGAGAAGATCACCTTCCCGCAGGCGCTGCGCCGGGTCGACGAGGCGTACGGCATGGCGGCCCGCTCGGCCAACGCCGTCAAGCGGTTCAACACGCTCATGGAGGAGCTGCACACCATCGTGGAGTCCGGGGCGGGCCCGGCCACCGTCCTGGAGGCGGTGCTGGAGCGCACCGGCTATCTGGCCGAGCTCCAGGCGTCCACCGATCCGCAGGACGAGACCCGGATCGAGAACCTCCAGGAGCTCGCGGCCGTGGCCCTGGAGTTCGAGCAGGACCGCGGCGAGGAGAACCCCGGCACCCTCGCGGACTTCCTGGAACAGGTCGCGCTCGTCGCCGACTCCGACCAGATCCCGGACGAGGACACCGAGGGCTCCGGCGTGATCACGCTGATGACCCTGCACACGGCGAAGGGCCTGGAGTTCCCGGTCGTCTTCCTCAGCGGCATGGAGGACGGCGTCTTCCCGCATATGCGGGCGCTCGGCCAGACCAAGGAGCTGGAGGAGGAGCGGCGGCTGGCCTATGTGGGGATCACCCGGGCCCGCGAGCGGCTCTATCTGACCCGCTCGACGATGCGCAGCGCCTGGGGACAGCCCGCGTACAACCCGCCGTCCCGCTTCCTGGAGGAGATCCCGGACCAGTACGTGCGCTGGCGGCGCACCGGGCCCACCACCCCGTCGGCGTCCATGGGCGGCATCGCCTCGACCCCGCCGTCGGGCCTTTCGTCCGGTCTGTCGACGTCGCGTGCGCGCACCGGGGGCAGCGGGTTCGCCACCCGGCGGGCCAAGGAGCGCCCGGTGGTCGCCCTGGCCATCGGCGACCGGGTCACCCATGACTCGTTCGGGCTCGGCACGGTGGTGGCGGTCAAGGGCAGCGGGGACAACGCGGAGGCGACGATCGACTTCGGCGACGAGAAGCCGAAGCGGCTGCTGCTGCGGTACGCACCGGTGGAGAAGCTGTAGCGGGGGGCTGGGCTGGCGGCGGCCGGCGTGGGCTGGGACTGGGCTGGAAGGCCCGGCCCGGTCAGCTGGAAGGCCCGGCCCGGCCCGTCCCGGCCCGGTCAGTTCGGGTCGAGGCCGTGGCCGCGCAGCCAGGGCAGCGGGTCGACGGCCGCGCCACCGCCGGGATGGACCTCGAAGTGCAGATGCGGGCCGGTGGAGTTACCGGAGTTCCCGGAGTACGCGATGGTCTCCCCGGCCTTGACGGTCCCGGAGCGGATCTTGGCGCTGCTGAGGTGGCAGTACCAGGTCTCCGTGCCGTCCGGGCTGGTCAGAATGACCATATTGCCGTAGGCGTCGTTCCACTGCGCCCTTACGGTGCCGTCGGTGGCGGCCATCACGGGCGTCCCGTAGCTCACCGGGAAGTCGATGCCGGTGTGCACCGACATCCAGTTGATACCGGCCTGGCCGAACATGGCGCTCAGGCCGTGCTGGGCGACGGGCAGCGCGAACTTCGGGCGCAGCGCCTCCTTGCGCGCCGCCTCCGCCTCCTTGCGCTTCTTCTCGGCGGCCTGGCGCGCCTGGAGGTCGATCCGCTCCTGGGTGCGGCTGGCGCGGTCGCGGAAGTCGTCGGCGCCCTCGCGGACCCCGGCGAGCTGGGAGTCCAGCTTGCTGTTGGCGACGGAGGGCTTCACGGGGGCCGCCGCGGTGTCAGGGGCGGCCTGAGTGGTGGACTCGTCCTTCTTGTCGCTCCCCACGCCGCTGACCGAGGCGGCGGCCACGGCGGTGACGCCCAGGGCGCAGACGGAGGGGACGGCGACGGTGAGGAGCGCGGAGCGCTTGGGGCGGGGCGAGGGGGTACGGCGGCGGCCGCGGTTCACCTCCCGGCGAGGGGAGGGGGCGGATTCCCGCATGACCGCCGCCTCGGGTTCAGGTTCCGCTTCGGGGCCGGGGTCGCACGGCTGGTCGGGCTCGTTGACCGGGTCGAAGACGGCGGTGTGCTCGAACGCGCCGGGCTGCTCGGGGATGACGGCCCGCTCGAACGCGGCGGTCTGGTCAACGGCGTTCGGCTCGAAGACGGCCGTCTGATCGAAGGCGTTGGGCTCGTGCTCGGGCTGGTCGAGGCCTGTCCGATCGAAGCCGGAGTGCTGGTCGAGCCCCTGCTGGTCGAGTCCGTGCTGGTCGAGTCCGTGCTGGTCGAACCCCGGATGGTTCAGTCCCGGATGGCTCAGCCCCGCCTGGTCGTACTGCGCCTCGTCCACGGTCCCGTAGACGGAGGTGTCCCAGACCTGGGTCTGACCGGTGTCCACGCCCGAGGCGTACGCCTCGGCCTCGTACCCCGCGCCGTGGTCCCACTGATCCGGCAGCTCGGTGTGGCCGGTGGCGCCCGTGTCCCAGGCGCCGATGTCCCACTGGGCGCCGGTCTCGGCGTCCTGCTGGGCGGGGATGCCGGTCGGCAGGTGATAACCGGAGGCGGCCCACATCGCGGTGGTGTCGTAGGCGCCGGAGTCGTAATGGGCCGTGTCGTAGTGGCCGGTGTCGTGGTGGCCCGTCTCGTGGCCCGGGTCGTAGTGGCCGGTGGCGTATGCCCCGGTCTGGTGGTGCTGGTCGGCCGTGGCCCACTGCGAGGCGTCGTACTGACCGCTGTGGGCGCCCTGTCCGCCGTCGTACGCGCCCGGAAGCGTGCCGAAGAGCGGGTCGCCGTCGCCGTAGAGCGGGTCACCGTCCCCGTAGGCGGTGGCCAGGTGGGCGAAGCTGCCGGTGGAGTACCCGTCGTACCCGACGTAGCCGTGCGCTGTGTCCTGCCGCTGACCGTAGGCCTCGTCGTACGGATACGAGGCGTCGGGAGCGGGGACGGTCGGAGAGGCCCCCGACGGGTGACGGTCGTTCACCACCAACTTCTCTTTCGCCTCGGCTGCAGGAGAATTAGCGGCGACTGTACCCGGCGGTACGCGGCAGCGACAATCTTCCGTGAGTTTTGAGCATCTCGGCAAAGGGCATTTGGCCGTCTTTCGGCTGACTGTACGTGCTTCCTTGGCCGGATGTTCGATTGACGTTCGGCAATTCCGGGGCTTCTGAACCACCGGGAACCGGGCCAGAGGCGCCCGCCGGCGCCTCGTCGGCGGCGTCCAGGGCCTCGTGGATGCGGGCGGCCACGGAGAAATGCACCGCCAGGGCGAGATGTCCGATTCCGTTGACGTGGATGTTCTGGGAGATCACATCCGGATGGTCTATCCGGGCCGTCTCCTTCGGGATCATCAACTGATCCGCATCGCTCCAGAAAGCGATGAAACGCGTACGGCAATCGGGGGCAGGCTGCCGCAACTCCGTTATCGCCGAGGAGTCCGGGCACATCTGACGCACGAGCGGATGTGCGGACAACAGGGGCGCGATAGGAGGGTGCCGCCGTGCGGGGTGCCGAGCGTCACCAGGGTGTGGACGCGGGCGTCCGTCCCCACCGAGGCGCTGGACGTAGTAGCTCGACGGGCGATCAGACCGCCCAGGCTGTGCCCGATGACATCCACCGGGCCGTGGCCGGTACGGGTGCAGACCTCCCGAGTGCCCTCCTTGACGCAGGACCGCCCGTCGCACCGCGGCGCCATGCGACTCGCGGCGGCGCTGCGCGGTGCGACGGTCCCCGCTGCGGCTCCCCTGATGTGGCCGGCCCGAGCATGTGCGGCGTCCGCGCGGCGGATGCGCGATGGCGGATGCGCAGTGTGCGATGCGCGGTGTGCGCGGATGCGGATGCGTGTGCGGGTGCGGCCTTCAGCGAACGTGTCCCACGTGTGATTTCCCCCTCGCTGTGCGCCGCGAAACTGCCGGGTAGGGGATGCTGGGGATAACGTTCGTTCACGTCGATGAGGGCGAGCGTGTGACGGCTTGGAGGCTGCGATGGGTGTGACCGGTCCGATCCGTGTGGTGGTGGCCAAGCCGGGGCTGGACGGCCATGACCGGGGTGCGAAGGTGATCGCGCGGGCACTGCGCGACGCGGGCATGGAGGTCATCTACACCGGGCTCCACCAGACCCCCGAGCAGATCGTTGACACCGCGATCCAGGAGGACGCCGACGCGATCGGGCTGTCCATCCTGTCCGGTGCCCATATGACCCTGTTCGCCAAGGTGCTGGAGCTGCTGCGGGAGCGCGACGCGGAGGACATCAAGGTCTTTGGCGGCGGGATCATCCCCGAGGCGGACATCCCCCCGCTCAAGGAGCAGGGCGTCGCCGAGATCTTCACCCCGGGCGCGACCACGACAGCCATCGTCGACTGGGTCCGCGAAAACGTCCGCCCGGTAGCCGCCTGACCCGCCGCACCGCTCTCGCCCCGAGGGCCTGTCGCAGTGCCCTCGCCCCGGGTCTGAGACCCGGGCCCTGAGCCAGACCCGGGCCCTGAGCCAGGCCGGGGGCCGGGGCACGGTCGGAGCCCAGGGCATCCACGGCCCCGGAGCCCAGAGCATCCGCGGTCCCGGAGCCCGTCGCTCCGCCAGCGCCGTGGGGGCGGACGTCCGGACGCCGGACCAACCGGCCCCGAACACGCCCCGGCACCCCACGAGCCGGAGGCCGGTCCGGGTCAGGCCGGGTCGAGCTCCGCTCGCATCGCCGCCCTCAGGCGGAGGGTGCCCACCAGGCGTTGGAATGCCTCTGCCCAATAGCCACCGGCGCCTGGCGCCGCCCCCTCCCTCTCGTCCGGTATCGCCGTCAGCACTTCGAGGCGGTCTGCCTGGGTCGGGTCCAGGCAGCGCTCGGCCAGGCCCATGACGCCGCTGAAGCTCCAGGGGTAGCTGCCCGCGTCGCGCGCGATGTCCAGGGCGTCGACGACGGCCCGGCCCAGGGGCTCGGCCCAGGGCACCGCGCACACCCCGAGGAGCCGGAAGGCGTCGGACAGCCCGTGGGAGGCGATGAACNAGGGGCTCGGCCCAGGGCACCGCGCACACCCCGAGGAGCCGGAAGGCGTCGGACAGCCCGTGGGAGGCGATGAACTCGGCGACCCACTCCGCCCGTTCCCCGGCGGGCAGCGCGGAGAGCAGCTTCGCCGGGTCGCGCCAGGCGGCGGGGGCCGCCTCCCCGGCGGTGACCGGCGCGACCGCCGGGGTACCGAGCAGCGCCCGGCACCACTCGGCGCTGCGCTGCCGCACCGCGGCCCGGCACCAGGCCGCGTGCAGATCCGCCTGCCAGCCGTCCGCGACGGGCAGTGCCACGATCTCGGCGGGACCGCGTCCGCCGAACCACTCGGTCCAGCGGTCCAGCGGGGTCGCCTCCACCAACTGACCCAGCCACCAGGACCGTTCCCCCCGGCCGGAGGGCGGCTTGGGCACGATGCCGTCGCGCTGCATTCCGCTGTCGCACTCGTCCGGCGGGCGGACGGTGATCCGAGGTGTCCGTTCGGCGGCCGTCAGCCCGTCGTCGGTCAGCTCGTCGGCGGTCAGCCCGTCGGCGGTCAGCCCGTCGTCGGCCGACCCCTCGGCGGTCAGCCGATCAGCGGTCAGCCCATCGGCGGTCGGCACGTCCTCGGTCAGTGACACACAGCCCCGCGACCGCTCGGCCATGCGCGCGGCGAGCGCCGAGCCGGGGAGCGCGGAGAGCAGTTCGGCGGCGGTCGCGCGGACGTTCCGGCTGCGGTCGGACAGCGCCTGTTCGAGGAACGGCTCATCGGACGGGGAGAGGTCGTCGCGCAGCGAGTCCAGGAACATCAGCCGGTCCTCGGCCCGCTCGGTCGACCAGGTGCCGCTGAGCAGCGCCAGCCCCGCCGCCGGGTCGCGGTGACGGGCCGCCGCCAGCAGCGACACCCGCTCGGCGAACAGCCCCTCCTCCCACAGCCGCTGTTCCTCCTCCGGTGCGGCGGCCGCCCCGGACGGCTCCGGGAGCGATGCGGACGCCCGGCCCGCCGCGCCCCGCAGCGCGAACTTCCAGTCCGGGTTCAGCCGGGCCAGCCACAGTGCGCGCGGCCCGCCGAGCGTCAGCGCCTCGGCCCGCAGATCGGTGCGGGCGCGGGCCGCGTCGAGCAGCGCCGGAAGCAGCGCGTCCGGCACGCGATAGCCGTGGTGGTTGGCCAGCGCGAGCCATTGCGGCAGCAGTTCGGCGAGGTCGGGCGCGGAGCGCGAACCGCCGCGCCCCGGCGCCGAACGGTCGGCGAGCAGCAGCGCCAGCCTGCTGCGGGCGGCCGTGGGCAGCGCCGGCCGCGGATCCTCGGGCGCCCGGCCC
>NZ_JACVYG010000097.1:0-17150 GCF_014712245.1 Streptomyces sp. 5-10 | reverse complement strand
GCGATGGATCCGCAGCAGCGGTTGCTGCTGGAGACCTCGTGGGAGGCGTTCGAGCGGGCCGGTATCGACCCGGCGTCGCTGCGCGGCGGTCAGATCGGTGTCTATGTGGGAGCCGCGACCTCCGGCTACGGAATGGGGCTGAACGAGATTCCCGAGGGGCTGGAGGGGCAGCTGCTGACCGGTAGTGCCACTTCCGTGGTGTCGGGCCGGATCTCCTACACCCTTGGCCTTGAGGGACCCGCGCTGACGGTGGACACGGCGTGCTCGTCGTCTCTGGTCGCCCTCCACCAGGCCGCGCAGGCGCTGCGCCAGGGCGAGTGTGAGATGGCGCTCGCCGGTGGCGTCACCGTGATGACCAGCCCGGTGGCCTTCGTGGAGTTCAGCCGGCAGCGCGGTCTGGCCCCTGACGGCCGGTGCAAGCCGTTCGCGGACGCGGCGGACGGCACGGGCTGGTCCGAGGGTGTGGGCATGCTGCTCGTGGAGCGGCTGTCGGATGCCCGGCGCAACGGTCACCAGGTGCTGGCGATCGTGCGGGGTTCGGCCGTCAACCAGGACGGTGCGTCCAACGGTCTGACGGCGCCCAACGGCCCGTCCCAGCAGCGGGTGATCCGCCAGGCCCTCGCCAACGCCCGGCTGACGCCCGCCGACGTCCAGGCGATCGAGGCACACGGCACCGGAACGACGCTGGGTGACCCGATCGAGGCCCAGGCGCTGCTGGCCACCTACGGACAGGAGCGCCCGGAGAACCTGCCGCTGTGGCTCGGATCGATCAAGTCGAACATCGGCCACACGCAGGCCGCCGCCGGTGTGGCCGGTGTCATCAAGATGGTGATGGCGATGCGGCACGGAGTGCTGCCGCGGACGCTGCACGTGGACGAGCCGTCGCGCGAGGTGGACTGGTCGGCGGGTGAAGTGCGGCTGCTGACCGAGGCCACCGCGTGGCCCGAGACCGGGCAGCCGCGCCGGGCCGGTGTCTCCGCCTTCGGCGTCAGCGGTACCAACGCGCACACCATCATCGAGCAGGCCCCGGTCCCGGACGAGGCGGAGTCCGCTCCGGCGGCACCCGCCGACGACCGGGGCATGGCCCCCTGGGTGCTCTCCGCCCGGAGCCCGGAAGCCCTCCGCGACCAGGCCGCACGGCTGCGGGCCCACCTGCTCGAAGGGGCCGAGTCCGGCGTTCTGGACATCGCCGAATCGCTGGTCGCCACGCGGTCGGTGTTCGAGCACCGCGCGGTGCTGCTGGGCACCGGACGCGAGACGCTGCTGCGCGGCCTGGAGACCGTCGCCGCGGGCGACGACGCCCCCGGCATCGTCCAGGGGCTGGCGGCCGCCCGCGGAAAGACCGCGTTCCTGTTCACCGGTCAGGGTGCCCAGCGCCTCGGCATGGGGCGGGAGTTGTACGACGCCTACCCCGTGTTCGCCCGCGCCCTGGACGAGGTGTGCGCGCACCTCGATGTGCTGCTGGACCGGCCGCTGCGGGATGTGATGTTCGCGGCCGAGGGCAGTGCGGACGCCGAACTGCTGGACCAGACGGCGTTCACCCAGCCCGCCCTCTTCGCCGTCGAGGTGGCGCTGTACCGGCTGCTGGAGCACTGGGGCGTCCGCCCGGACGTGCTGATCGGCCACTCCATCGGTGAGATCGCCGCCGCCCATGTGGCCGGGGTGTTCTCGCTGGAGGACGCCTGCACGCTGGTGGCCGCTCGCGGCCGTCTGATGCAGGCCCTGCCGGCCGGTGGGGCGATGGTCGCCGTCGAGGCGTCGGAGGAGGAGATCGCGGCGTCGCTGGCCGGTCGTGAGGCCGAGGTGAGCGTCGCGGCCGTCAACGGCCCGGCCGCCGTGGTCATCGCCGGTGACGAGGAAGCGGCGCTGGAGATCGCCGAACAGTGGGCGGAGCGAGGCCGCAAGACCCGCCGCCTGCGGGTCAGCCACGCCTTCCACTCCCCGCACATGGACGCGATGCTGGACGACTTCCGCGCGGTCGCGGGGACGCTCACCTACCACGGCCCGTCCATCGCGTTCATCTCGAATGTCACGGGTGAGCAGGCCGGTGCCGAAGAGGTGTGCTCGCCGGAGTACTGGGTGCGGCACGTGCGGCAGACCGTCCGCTTCCTCGACGGGGTGCGGACCCTCGAAGCGCAGGGCGTCACCGCGTACATCGAGGTGGGCCCGGACGGCGTACTGTCCGCCATGGCCCAGGACTGCCTGACCGAACCGGTCGACGACATCGAGGCCCAGGACACACCGGCCCCGCTGCTGGTCCCGGTGCTGCGCAAGGACCGCCCCGAGACGCAGGCACTCGTCGCGGCCCTCGCCGAGGCGCACGTCCACGGCGAAACCGTCGACTGGCGGGCGTTCTTCGCCGGGCGCGGCGCCCGCCGCGTGGACCTGCCGACCTATGCGTTCCAGCACCGGCGCTACTGGCTGGAGCCCGGTGTCGCGGCGGGAGACGCCGCCGCCTTCGGCCTCGACCCGGCCGACCACCCGCTGCTGGGCGGAGCCGTCCCCCTCGCGGGCACCGACGGTCTGGTGTTCACCGGAACGCTCTCCCCGCACACCCAGCCCTGGCTGGCCGACCACGTCCTGCGCGGTGAGGCGGTCCTGGCCACCACGGCCCTCGTCGAACTGGCCATTCGCGCCGGTGACGAGGTCGGCCTCGGCCGGGTGGAAGAGCTCGTCGCCCAGGCGCCGCTGGTCCTCCCCCGAGGGGGCGGCGTCCAGATCCAGCTCGTCCTCGGTGAGGAGGACGAGTCCGGCACCCGCTCGCTGGAGATGTACTCGCGGGCGGCCGAACCGCTGGGCGAGGACGAGTGGATCTGCCACGCCAGCGGTGTGCTCGCCCCGGAGCCGGACGACGCCGCGACCGCCGAAGGAGCGGCGCGCTTCGACTCCGCCGCATGGCCCCCGCCCGGCGCCGAGCGCGTCGAGGTGGACGGCCTGTACGAGCTGCTCGCCGACGACGGCCTTGTCTACGGACCCTCCTTCCGTGGCCTGCGAGCCGTCTGGCAGCGCGATGACGAGGTGTTCGCCGAGGTCAGCCTGGCCGAGGAGTCCGTCGTGGACGCCCAGCGGTTCGGGCTGCACCCCGCCCTGCTGGACGCGGCGCTGCAGCCGCTCGGCCTCGGAGTGCTGGACGGCGTGGGGCGCGGCCGCATCCTGTTCAGCCTGGCCGGGGTGTCGCTGTACGCCTCCGGTGCCTCCGCGCTGCGCGTGCGGCTCGCCCGCACCGGTCCGGAGACCCTCTCCCTGGCCGCGGTCGACGGAGCCGGCGAGACCGTGCTCTCCGCCGAGACGCTGACGCTGCGTCAGGTCGCTGCGGAGCAGCCGGAGATCCCGGCGTCGGATACGGTCGAGACCACCACCTCCGCCGAGGCGGCCACCGACACCCCTGTCGAGGAGGCATCCGCCAAGCCCGCCCGCCGGCGCAAGACCACACGACGCGCCGCCAAGCGCGGCGCCGGATCGGAGTCCGGACCGCTCGCCGCGCTGCGGGAACGGCTGACCGGGCTCTCCCAGCCCGAGCAGGACCGGGTACTGCTCGATGTGATCCGCACGCATGTCGCGGCGGTGCTGGGACATTCCTCGGCCGACGCGGTCCAGGGATCGCAGGCGTTCAAGGACCTCGGCTTCAGCTCGCTGACCGCCGTCGAATTCCGTAACCGGGTGAGCAAGGCCACGGGCCTGCGCCTCCCGGCGACGGCCGTGTTCGACTACCCGACCCCCGCCGAACTGGCGAAGTTCGCCCGTGCCGAGGTGCTCGGCGCGCGGACCGGAGCGCTGGAGCCGGTGCCGGTCGCGGTGGCGGCCAACGACGATCCGATCGTGATCGTGGGGATGAGCTGCCGCTACCCCGGAGGGGTGGCCACTCCGGAGGACCTGTGGAACCTGGTCGCCGAGGGCCGGGACGGCATCTCCCCCTTCCCGACGGACCGCGGCTGGGACATCGAGAACCTCTACGACCCGGACCCGGACGAGCCGGGCAAGTGCTACACGCAGGAAGGTGGCTTCCTGCACAATGCCAGCCNATCGAGAACCTCTACGACCCGGACCCGGACGAGCCGGGCAAGTGCTACACGCAGGAAGGTGGCTTCCTGCACAATGCCAGCCAGTTCGACCCGGCGTTCTTCGGGATCTCGCCGCGTGAGGCGATCTCGATGGACCCGCAGCACCGACTGCTGCTGGAGACCTCATGGGAGGCGCTGGAGCGGGCCGGTATCGACCCGGTCTCCACGAAGGGCAGCCAGACCGGCGTCTTCGCCGGTGTGACCTACCAGGACTACGGCGGTGTCCTCGCCGGATCCCAGGAGAGCGTCGAGGGCCTGGTCGGCACCGGTGTCTCGCCGAGCGTGCTCTCGGGCCGCATCTCCTACACCCTGGGCCTCGAAGGGCCCGCCATGACGGTGGACACCGCGTGCTCGTCGTCGTTGGTCGCCCTGCACCTCGCGTGGCAGGCGCTGCGCCAGGGCGAGTGCTCGCTGGCGCTGGCCGGCGGTGTGACCGTGATGTCCACCCCGATGTCGATGGTCGAGTTCAGCCGGCAGCGCGCGCTCGCCTCCGACGGCCGCAGCAAGCCGTTCTCGGCCGCCGCGGACGGCGCGAGCTGGGCCGAGGGCGTGGGCATGCTCGTCCTCGAGCGGCTGTCGGACGCCCGCCGCAACGGCCACCCCGTCCTCGCCGTGGTGCGGGGCAGCGCGGTGAACCAGGACGGCGCGTCCAACGGCCTGACGGCGCCCAACGGCCCCTCGCAGCAGCGGGTCATCCGGCAGGCGCTGGCGAACGCCCGCCTGTCGGCCGCCGAGGTCGACGCGGTGGAGGCGCACGGCACGGGTACCACCCTGGGTGACCCGATCGAGGCGCAGGCGCTGCTGGCCACCTACGGCCAGGACCGCCCCGAGGGCCAGCCGCTGTGGCTGGGCGCCATCAAGTCGAACATCGGCCACTCGCAGGCGGCCGCGGGCGTGGGCGGCGTCATCAAGATGGTGATGGCGATGCGTCACGGAGTGCTGCCGAAGACCCTGCACCTCGACGAGCCTTCACCGCACGTGGACTGGACGGCGGGCGACGTCGAGCTGCTGGCCGAGGCCAGGCCGTGGCCCGAGACCGGGCATCCGCGGCGTGCGGGTGTGTCGGCGTTCGGGATGAGCGGCACCAATGTGCACACCATCCTGGAGCAGGCCCCGGAGCCCGAGGCGGCCGAGGTCGCCGAGGCCGAGGTCACTGACGGTCCGGTGGCGTGGGTCGTGGCGGGCAAGAGCAACGACGCGGTGCTGGCCCAGGCCGAGCAGCTGCGGGAGTTCGTGGCCGAGCGCCCGGAGTTGCGTGCCGCCGATGTGGCGCTCTCGCTGGCGACGACCAGGTCCGCGTTCCAGTACCGGGCCGCGGTCACCGGGACCGGCCGAGAAGAACTCCTGCAGCGCCTGGAGGCGGTGGCCGAGGGGGCCAAGGCACCGGGCGTGGTCCGCGCGAGCGCCGTCGAGGCACCGGGCCGTTCGGTGTTCGTCTTCCCCGGCCAGGGGGCGCAGTGGGTCGGTATGGCGGTGGGGCTGCTGGAGTCCTCGCCGGTGTTCGCCGAGGCGATGGCCGAGTGTGAGACCGCCCTGTCGGCTCACGTGGACTGGTCGCTGGCCGAGGTGCTGCGTGGTGCCGAGGGTGCTCCCGACTTCGACCGGGTGGATGTGGTGCAGCCGGTGCTCTTCGCGGTGATGGTGTCGCTGGCGAAGCTGTGGCGTTCGGTCGGCATTGAGCCGGATGCCGTGATGGGGCACAGCCAGGGCGAGATCGCTGCGGCCTGCGTCGCGGGCGCCCTCTCGCTGGAGGACGCCGCGAAGGTGGTGACCCTGCGGTCGCAGGCCATCGCGGCGGGTCTGGCGGGTCGTGGTGGCATGGTGTCCGTCGGCTTGCCGGTCGACCAGGTCAAGGAGCGCATCGCCGCCTGGGACGGTGGAATATCCGTCGCGGCGGTCAACGGCCCCGGTTCGGTCGTGGTCTCGGGCGACCCGGGCGCGCTGGACGAGCTGGTCGTCCAGCTGGAGGGCGAGGAGGTCCGGGTTCGCCGGGTCCCGGTGGACTACGCCTCGCACTCCGCACACGTGGAGGCGATCCGCGAGGAGCTGCTGGAGGTCCTGGCGGACCTTCAGCCGCGTTCCTCGGAGGTGCCGTTCTACTCGACGGTCTCCGGTGAGCTGGTGGACACCGCCGGTCTGGACGCGGAGTACTGGTACCGCAACCTGCGGCAGACCGTCGAGCTGGAGGCCACCACCCGTACCCTGCTCGGCAGTGGCCATGGTGTGTTCATCGAGGTGAGCCCGCATCCGGTGCTCACCCTTCCCGTGCAGCAGACCGTCGAGGCCGCCGGGGTCCAGGCCGTGGTCGTGGGCACGCTGCGCCGTGACGAAGGCGGCCGGGAGCGGTTCCTGACCTCGATCGCCGAACTCCATGTCAACGGGGCCGACGTCGACTGGCGGAAGGTATTCGCCGGGCAGGGCGGCCGTCAGGTCGAGCTGCCGACCTACGCCTTCCAGCGGCAGCGGTACTGGCCGCAGCCGGCCGAGGACGGCGGGCTCGGCAACGGCCCCGCGTCCGAGGCCGACTCGGTGGACGCCCGGTTCTGGGAGGCCGTCGAGCGTGAGGACCTCGAAGGGCTGGCGCAGACCCTGGATCTCGACGGCGAGGCGCCGCTCAGCGCGGTGCTGCCCGCCCTGTCGTCGTACCGGCGCGGCAGGCGTGACCGTTCGACGGTCGACAACTGGCGCTACCGGATCAACTGGAAGCCGCTCATCGACCAGTCGTCGTCCGGCTCCGACCTGGAGCAGGGCGCCCCGATCACCGGTACGTGGGCGGTCGTCGTCCCGCCGGTCGACAGCGCCCGTGAACTGGCGGAGCGCATCGCGCGGGACGTGGAGCGCCACGGTGCCCGTATGGTGCGGGTCGACCTGGACGAGACGGAGCCGGAGCGGTCCTCGCTGGCCGGGCTCCTGCGGGCCGCGGCGCCCACCAAGCCCACCGCGGACGGATCCGGGCAGGAGGCAACGCCCGCGATCGACGGAGTGCTCTCCCTGCTCGCGCTGGACGAGGAGGCGCTCGTCGGCCACCCGGGCATTCCGCGCGGCTTCGCCGCGACCGTGGCACTGGTCCAGGCGCTGAGCGACATCGACATCGATGTGCCGCTGTGGCTCGCCACCACCGGAGCCGTGTCCGTGGGCCGCTCCGACCGGGTCGGCAGCGTCAAGCAGTCCCTGGTGTGGGGTCTGGGCCGGGTGGTCGGCCTGGAGTACGCACAGCGGTGGGGCGGTCTCGTGGACCTGCCCGAGTCGCCGGACGCGATCGACGAGCGGGCGCTCAACCGCCTGGTCGGCCTGATCGGGCGCTCCGGTGACGAGGACCAGGTCGCGGTGCGCGCCTCCGGGGTCTTCGGCCGACGGCTCGTCCGGGCGCCCTTGGGCGACACCCGGCCGGTCCGTACCTGGCAGCCTCGCGGCAGCGTCCTGATCACCGGTGGTACCGGCGCCCTCGGCGGCCGCCTCGCCCGCTGGCTCGCCCGTGGCGGTGCCGAGCACCTGGTGCTGACCAGCCGCCGCGGCCTCGACGCGCCCGGCGCGGCGGAGCTGAGGGACGAGCTGACCGCACTGGGCGCGCGGGTCACCGTCGCGGCCTGTGACGCCGCCGACCGCGGCGCCCTGCGGGAGGTCCTCGACGGGCTGCCCGCGGAGTACCCGCTGACCGCGGTGGTGCACGCGGCCGGTGTGCTGGACGACGGCCTCATCGACACCCTCACCGTCTCCCGGACGCAAGGGGTCTTCCGGCCCAAGGTGGACGCCGTGGTGAACCTCCACGAGCTGACGCAGGACCTGGACCTGTCCGCGTTCATCCTCTTCTCCTCGTACGCCGGAACCGTCGGTGGCGCCGGTCAGGGCAGCTACGCCGCCGCGAACGCCTTCCTCGACGCCCTGGCGCAGCAGCGCCGGGCCCAGGGGCTGGCGGCCACCTCGGTGGCGTGGGGCGCCTGGGGCGGCGGTGGTCTGGTCGACGACGCCACCGCGGCCCAGCTGAAGCGGCGCGGTATGCCGGCGCTGGTGCCCGAACTCGCCGTCGACGCCCTCCAGCAGGCGCTCGACCACGACGAGGTGGACGTCACCGTCGCCGATGTGGACTGGGAGCGCTACGCCCCCGGGTTCGCCTCGGCCCGGCCGCGTCCCCTGCTGAACGAACTGCCGGAGGTGCGGGAGGCCCTGGAGGCGGCGGAGACCGAGCTCGGTGCGGCCCTCTCCGGGCTGGCCGATCGCCTCGAAGGGCTGTCGGCCGCCGAACGCGAGGCGGAGGTGCTCGACCTCGTCAGGTCGCACGCCGCCGAGGTGATCGGGTACCCGAGCGCCGACGCGGTGGAGCCGGACCGGGCCTTCAGGGACATCGGGTTCGACTCGCTGACCGCCGTGGAGCTGCGGAACGGCCTGAGCACGGTGGCCGGTGTGAATCTGCCGGTCACCGTGGCCTTCGACTACCCGACGCCCACGGTGCTCGCCCGGTTCATCCTCGGTGAGGTGGTGGGCACCGCGCCCGCGCCGGCCGATGACCTGCCGGCGGTGACGGGCACGGTCGTGGACGACGACCCGATCGCGATCGTGTCCATGAGCTGCCGCTTCCCCGGCGGGGTGCGCACTCCGGAGGACCTGTGGCGGCTGGTCTCCGAGGGCAGCGACGTGATCAGCGCCTACCCGACCAACCGTGGCTGGGATCTGGACGACCTCTACGATCCGGACCCGGAGAACTCGGGCACCAGCTATGCGAGCGGCGGCGGCTTCGTCTACGACGCCGACGAGTTCGACCCGGCGTTCTTCGGGATCGCCCCGCGCGAGGCACTGACCATCGACCCGCAGCAGCGGCTGCTGCTGGAGACCTCCTGGGAGGTGTTCGAGCGGGCGGGCATCGACCCCGCGTCGCTCAAGGGGAGCCGGACGGGTGTCTTCGCGGGAAGCAACGGCCAGGATTACATCGGCCTGCTGCTGACCGCCCCGGGCGGACCGGATGGGTACCTCGGAACGGGCAACGCGGCCAGCGTCGTCTCGGGCCGTATCTCCTACACCTTCGGCCTCGAAGGACCGGCCGTCACGGTGGACACGGCGTGCTCGTCGTCGCTGGTGGCGCTGCACATGGCCGTGCAGTCGCTGCGCCAGGGCGAGTGCTCCCTCGCGCTGGCCGGCGGTGTCACGATCATGTCCAGCCCGGGATCGTTCGTGGACTTCAGCCGCCAGAAGGGGCTGTCGTCGGACGGGCGGTGCAAGGCGTTCGCCGCGTCGGCGGACGGCACGGGCTGGTCCGAGGGCGTCGGTGTGCTGCTGCTCGAGCGGCTCTCGGACGCGCGGCGCAACGGTCACCCGGTGATGGCGATCGTGCGCGGCTCGGCGATCAACCAGGACGGTGCCTCCAACGGCATCACGGCGCCCAACGGCCCGTCGCAGCAGCGGGTGATCCGCCAGGCGCTGGCCAGCGCGAACCTCGCCGCCCACCAGGTACAGGCGGTCGAGGCGCACGGCACCGGCACCAGGCTCGGTGACCCGATCGAGGCGCAGGCGCTGCTGGCCACCTACGGCCAGGGGCGGCCGGAGGACCAGCCGCTGTGGCTGGGCTCCATCAAGTCCAACCTCGGCCACACGCAGGCGGCCGCGGGCGTCGCCGGGATCATCAAGATGGTGATGGCCATGCGCGAGGGCGTGCTGCCGAAGACGCTCCACGTCGATGAGCCCACGCCGCATGTGGACTGGTCGGCGGGCGAGGTCCGGCTGCTGACCGCGTCGACCGCGTGGCCGGACAACGGCGAGCCGCGCCGGGCGGGCATCTCCTCGTTCGGCATCAGCGGCACCAACGCCCACACCATCATTGAGCAGGCCCCGGAGCCGGAGGAGCCGGAGGCGGCCGAGCGGGTCCGTAGGGACGACACCTCCTCGACCGGCTCGGAGGCACTGCCCTGGACGGTCACCGGCAAGGGCGCCGAGGCGCTGCGTGCCCAGGCCAGGAACCTGCGCGACTACGTGGCGGCCCACCCCGAACTCGACCTCGACGACGTGGGCTACTCGCTGGCGGCCACCCGGTCCGTCTTCGACCACCGCGCCGTGCTCCTGAGCGGCGACCGGGAGGGACTGCTGAGCGGTCTCGACGCCATCGCCTCGGGTGCCACGGTCCCCGGAGTCGTCCAGGGATCCGTGGGCACGGCCGGTAAGACGGCGTTCCTGTTCTCGGGTCAGGGTGCACAGCGGCTCGGCATGGGCCGGGAGCTGTACGGCGCCTTCCCGGTGTTCGCCCGCGCCCTGGACGAGGTGTGCGCGTATCTCGATGTGCTGCTCGACCGGCCGCTGCGGGAGGTGATGTTCGCCGCCGAGGGCAGCGCGGACGCCGAGCTGCTGGACCAGACGGCGTTCACCCAGCCCGCGCTGTTCGCCATCGAGGTGGCGCTGTACCGGCTGCTGGAGCGCTGGGGCGTCACCGCGGACGTACTGATCGGCCACTCGGTGGGAGAGGTCGCCGCGGCCCACGTGGCCGGGGTGCTCTCCCTGGAGGACGCCTGCACGTTGATCGCGGCGCGTGGCCGGTTGATGCAGGCCCTGCCCGAGGGCGGCGCGATGGTCGCGGTGCAGGCGTCGGAGGAGGAGATCGCGGGGTCGCTGGCCGGTCGTGAGGCCGAGGTGAGCATCGCGGCGGTCAACGGCCCGGCCGCCGTGGTCATCGCCGGTGACCGGGAAGCGGCGTTGGAGATCGCCGGGGAGTGGGAGCGGCAGGGTCGTAAGATCCGCCGGCTGCGGGTCAGCCACGCGTTCCACTCGCCGCGCATGGACGCGATGCTGGACGACTTCCGTGACGTGGTCGCGGGCCTGTCCTTCCAGGCACCGTCGATCTCTCTGGTCTCCAACCTCACGGGCGCGTCGGCGGGAGCGGCCGAGGTCTGCTCGCCGGATTACTGGGTGCGGCATGTGCGGGAGGCGGTGCGCTTCGCGGACGGGATACGGGCCCTGGAGAAGCTCGGGGTGACCTCGTTCCTGGAGGTGGGCCCCGACGGTGTGCTCACCGCGATGGCCCAGGACTGCCTGACGGCCGACGAGGCCGGAGGCACTCTCACCCTCGTCCCCGCGCTGCGCAAGAACCGCCCCGAGACGCAGTCGCTGATGACGGCGCTGGCCGAACTCCACGTTCACGGCACCACCGTGAACTGGTCGACGGCGTTCGCCGGACGCGATGCGCGGCGGGTGGAACTGCCCACCTACGCCTTCCAGCGTCAGCGCTACTGGCCGAAGGCACCCGGCCCGATCACCGGGGACGTCGCCTCCGCCGGGCTCAGCTCTCCCAACCACCCGCTGCTGGGCGCCGGAGTCGAGCTGGCGGGCAGCGATGGATTCCTGTTCACCAGCAGGCTGTCGGTGCAGAGTCAGCCATGGCTGGCCGACCACGCGATCGGGGGCATGGCCCTGTTCCCCGGGACCGGATTCCTCGAACTGGCCATTCGCGCCGCCGACCAGGTCGGCAGCGGCCGGGTCGAGGAGGTCACCCTGGCCACCCCGATGGTCCTGCCCGAGAACGAACCGGTCCAGGTGCAGCTCTGGGTGGGTGACACGGACGAGACGGGCTACCGCTCGCTCAGCCTGTACTCCCGCCCGGCCGACGCGCCCTCGGACGAGCCGTGGACGCAGCACGCGGCCGGTGCGCTCGCCCCGGCCGGCCCCGAGCCGTCGTTCGACCTGAGCGCATGGCCCCCGGCGGACGCGGAAGCCCTGGACATCAGCGACTTCTACGAGCGCTTCGCCGCCACCGGCTTCGCCTATGGCCCGGTGTTCCAGGGCCTGCGGGCCGCCTGGCGCTCCGGCGACGAGGTCTACGTCGAGGTCGGCCTCGGTGAGGAGCACGCGTCGGACGCGGCCGACTTCGGCCTCCACCCGGCGCTGCTGGACGCCGCCGTACAGGCGGTGACCTTCGTCGCCCTGGAGGACGTCGGTCTCTCCCGGCTCCCGTTCTCCTGGAGCGGGGTGTCGCTCCACGCCGGTGGCGCGTCCACCCTGCGGGTGCGGCTCACCCAGCTCGGACCGGATTCCATCTCCCTCGCGGTGGCCGATGGAACCGGCCGCCCGGTGGCGTCGATCGAATCCCTCGTGCTGCGCCCGGTGTCGGTGGAACACATCGACTCGGCCAGGACGTCGGCGTTCCGCGACTCGCTGTTCACGCTGGACTGGACCGCCGTTCCGGCCATCGCTCCGGCCGAGGCGGCAACGGCCACGTGGGCCCTGGTGGGCACCGACCACTACGGACTGGCCGCCGGCGCGATCGCCGGAGCCGAGGTGACCGCCTACGCCGATCTCGACGCGCTGGGCGCCGCGATCGACGCAGGCGCCGCTGCCCCGGAGGCCGTGCTGGTCTCCTACGCACCGGGCCTCGACGACGAGGCGGCTCAGGGCAAGCCCAGGAGCAAGGCGAAGGGCAAGGCCAAGGGCAAGAGCAAGGCCAAGCGGGGCCTGGAGCCGGCGGGCGCCATCCACGCGGTGACGCACCACACGCTCGGCATGATCCAGGGCTGGCTCGGCGACCGCCGGTTCGACTCCTCCCGACTGGTCTTCGTGACGTCGGGCGCCATGGCGCCCGAGGACCGCGACGAGACCCCGGACCTGATCCACGCACCCCTGTGGGGCATGGTGCGATCCGCGCAGTCGGAGAACCCGAACTGCTTCGTCCTGGTGGACCTGGACCCACAGGAGCCCGCCGAGGCGTCCAAGGCGGCACTGCGCGCGGTGCTCGCCGGCGACGAGCCGCAGGCCGTGGTCCGCGAGGGCACGGTGCTCGGCCAGCGCATGGCGCGGGTCTCCTCGGGCACCGCGCTGCTGCCCCCCGCGGGCATACGCGAATGGCGCCTGGACATGCACGCCAAGGGAACCCTGGAGAACCTGGCGCTGCTGCCCTGCCCCGATGTCACCGAAGCGCTGGGCGAGAACGAGATCAGGGTCGAGATGCGCGCGGCGGGGATGAACTTCCGCGATGTGCTCAACGCCCTGGGGATGTACCCCGGAGAGGCCGGGCCGCTCGGTGGTGAGGGCGCCGGCATCGTGACCGAGGTCGGCCCCGGAGTGACGGACCTGACCCCCGGCGACCGGGTGATGGGCATCTTCAGCGGGTCGTTCGGCCCGGTCGCCATCACCGACCGGAGGGTTGTCGCCCGGGTCCCGGAGGACTGGACGTTCGAGCAGGCGGCCTCCACCCCCATCGTGTTCCTGACGGCCTACTACGCCATGGTGGACCTGGGAGGTCTCCAGCCCGGCCAGTCGGTGCTGGTGCACTCGGCGGCCGGTGGTGTGGGCATGGCCACGCTCCAGCTGGCGCGGCACCTCGGGGCCGAGGTCTTCGGCACGGCGAGCGAGGGCAAGTGGGACACCCTGCGGTCGCTGGGTCTGGACGACGAGCACATCGCGTCGTCGCGGACGCTGGACTTCGAAAAGCGCTTCCTCGATGTCACCGGCGGGCGCGGTATGGACGTGGTGCTCGACTCGCTGGCGCGGGAGTTCGTGGACGCGGGTCTGCGTCTGCTGCCGCGCGGCGGACGGTTCCTGGAGATGGGCAAGACCGACATCCGGATCCCGGACGAGGTGGCCGCCGAATACACCGGAGTCTCCTATCGGGCGTTCGACCTCATGGAGGCAGGAGCCGACCGCATCCATGAGATGTGGAGCGACCTGATCTCCCTGTTCGAGAGCGGGGTACTGCGGCCGCTGCCGGTGCGCACCTGGGATGTCCGCAGGGCACCCGACGCCTTCCGCTTCATCAGCCAGGCCCGGCACACCGGCAAGGTGGCGCTGACCATCCCGCGGACGCTGGATGGTCAGGGGACGGTGCTGATCACGGGTGGTACGGGTGGTCTGGGTGCGTTGCTGGCCCGTCATCTGGTGGTGGAGCACGGTGTTGAGCGTCTGGTGCTGACGAGTCGTCGTGGCGTTCAGGCGCCGGGTGCGGCGGAGTTGGTGGCGGAGCTGGCCGGGCTGGGTGCCGAGGCGCGGGTGGTGGCGTGTGATGTCGCCGACCGGGCCGCGGTGGAGAAGCTGCTGGCGGGGATCGGTTCGGAGCATCCGCTGTCGGCCGTGGTGCATGCGGCGGGTGTGCTGGATGACGGTGTGGTGGAGTCGCTGACGCCGGAGCGGGTGGACAAGGTGCTGCGTCCGAAGGTGGACGCCGCGCTGCACCTCCACGAGCTCACCCGCGACCTCGACCTCGCCGCCTTCATCCTGTACTCCTCCGTCTCCGGTACCTTCGGCGGCTCGGGCCAGGCCAACTACGCGGCGGGCAACGCGTTCATGGACGCCCTGGCCCAGCACCGCAGGGCCGAAGGGCTCCCGGCCACCTCGCTCGTCTGGGGGCCGTGGACGCAGGACGGCGGCATGACCACCGAACTGGCCGACGCCGACGTCAGCCGCATGACCCGGACCGGCATGGTCGCCCTCACCCCCGAGGCCGGACTCGCGCTGTTCGACGCGACCCGCGATCTCGACGGTGCCGTCCTGGTGCCCATGACGATGGACATGGCGTCGGTGGGCGAGCCGGTACCCCCGCTGCTGCGGGGACTGGTGCGGGCCCCCGCGCGCCGGACCGCCGAGTCGGGTGCCGCGAGCACCACGGCCGACCCGGCCACCGAGCTCAAGCAGCACCTGGCCGGGAAGTCCGAGACGGAGCGCGAGCGCATCCTGGTGGAGCTGGTGTGCGACCAAGTGGCCGTCGTCCTCGGCTACGCGTCGGGGCAGGCGATCGAACCCGGACACGCCTTCAAGGACCTGGGCTTCGACTCCCTGTCGGCCGTCGAGCTGCGCAACCGGCTCAACGCGATCACCGGAACGCGGCTGCCGGCGACCCTGGTGTTCGACTACCCGACCCCGGTGTCACTCGGACGATTCCTGCGGGAAGAGGTCACCCCCGCGGACGGGCCCGCGACCGAGCCCGTCTTCGGAGAACTCGACCGGCTGGAATCCACCCTGTCGGCGCTCGACTCCGACAGCGAGACGCAACGCCGGGTCATGGAGCGGCTCCAGGGCCTGGTGGCGAAGTGGTCCGCCGGCGGCACCGGGCCGGTGTCCGGCACCGCGACGGCGCTGGACGACGACGCGGATGACGACAGCGAGATCGAATCGGCCACCGCCGACGAGATCTTCAAACTCATTGACGACGAATTCGGAATGTCCTGACGTGGCGAGCTGGAACTCACAGAGTGTTTCAAGGGGCTGGGGATAGTGGCGGAAGACGAAAAACTCCTTGACTACCTCAAGAAGGTGACGGCTGACCTGCGTCAGGCTCGTCGGCGACTTCGACAGGTGGAGGAGCGGGACCGGGAGCCCATCGCCATCGTGGCGATGAGCTGCCGGTACCCGGGGGGTGTGAAGACTCCGGAGGAGCTGTGGCGGCTCGTCGCCGAGGGCGGCGACGCCATCACCGAGTTCCCGCCCGACCGGGGCTGGGACGTCGATGGCTTCTTCGACCCGGACTCGGACCGATCCGGCACCTTCTCCGTCCGCGAGGGCGGATTCCTGGACGCGCCCGGCGACTTCGACCCCGGCTTCTTCTCCATGAGCCCGCGGGAGGCGCTCGCCACCGACCCCCAGCAGCGGCTGCTGCTGGAAACCGCCTGGGAGGCGTTCGAGCGCGCCGGGATCGACCCGGCGTCGGTGCGGGGCAGCCAGGCCGGTGTGTTCGTCGGTGCCTCGCCCTCCGGCTACGGCGCCGGGGTGAGCGAGATGCCCGAAGGCGTGGAGGGGCTGCTGCTCGCGGGCAACGCCACCTCCGTGGTCTCCGGGCGGGTGGCCTACACCCTGGGCCTCGAGGGGCCCGCCGTGACGGTGGACACCGCGTGCTCGTCGTCGCTGGTCGCCCTGCACTGGGCCTGCCAGGCGCTCCGTCAGGAGGAGTGCTCGCTGGCCCTGGCGGGTGGCGTCGCCGTCATGTTCACCCCCAGCATGTTCGTCGAGTTCAGCCGGCAGGGCGGGCTCGCTCCCGACGGACGGTGCAAGGCGTTCGGCGCGGGCGCCGACGGCACCGGCTGGGCGGAGGGCGTGGGTCTGCTCCTCCTGGAGCGGCTCTCCGACGCCCGCCGCAACGGCCACCCGGTGCTGGCCGTCGTCCGGGGCTCGGCGATCAACCAGGACGGCGCGTCCAACGGTCTGACGGCCCCCAACGGCCCCTCGCAGCGGCGGGTGATCCGCCAGGCGCTCCAGAACGCGGGCCTGACCCCCGCCGATGTGGACGCGGTGGAGGCACACGGCACGGGTACGTCGCTGGGCGACCCGATCGAGGCGCAGGCGCTGCTCGCCACCTACGGCAAGGAGCGGCCGGAGAACAAGCCGCTGTGGCTGGGCTCGCTGAAGTCCAACATCGGCCACTCCCAGGCCGCCGCCGGTGTCGGTGGGGTCATCAAGATGGTGATGGCCATGCGGAACGGCGTGCTGCCCAAGACGCTCCACGCGGACGAGCCGTCCACCCAGGTGGACTGGTCCGAGGGCGACATCCGGCTGCTCAACGAGTCGACCCCCTGGCCCGAGACCGACCAGCCTCGCCGGGCCGGTGTGTCCTCGTTCGGCATCAGCGGGACGAACGCCCACGCGATCCTGGAGCAGGCTCCGGAGCCCGAGGAGGTCGAGGAGGCCGAGGCCGAGGTCGCCGACGGTCCGGTGGCATGGGTGGTGTCCGGCCGCAGCGCGGCCGGCCTGCGCGCACAGGCGGGCAGGCTGCGGGAGTTCCTGGCCGAGCGGCCGGAGCTGAGCGCCGCCGACGTGGCGTACTCGCTGGTGGCGACGCGGTCGGTGTTCGAGCACCGCGGGGTGGTGACGGGGGCCGATCGCGAGGAGCTCCTGGAGCGGCTGGGCGCGTTGGCCGGGGACGAGGTCGCCTCGGGTGTCACGCGTGGCGTGGCGGATGTCCGTGGCCGTTCGGTCTTTGTGTTCCCCGGTCAGGGGGCGCAGTGGATGGGTATGGCGGTGGACTTGCTGGAGTCCTCGCCGGTGTTCGCCGAGGCGATCGGCGAGTGTGAGACGGCCCTGTCGGCGTACGTGGACTGGTCGCTGACGGATGTGCTGCGCGGCGCGGAGGGTGCTCCGGGCTTCGACCGGGTGGATGTGGTCCAGCCGGTGCTGTTCGCGGTGATGGTGTCG
>NZ_JACVYG010000096.1:0-18218 GCF_014712245.1 Streptomyces sp. 5-10 | reverse complement strand
CACCGGCTGCACCACATCCACCCGCCCCAGATCCCCCGCACCCTCCACCCCACGCAACACATCCGAAAGCGACCACTCCACATAAGGCGCCAGCGCCCGCTCACACTCCGCCACCCGCGCCGCGAACACCGACGACACCTCAAGCAACTCCGCACCCATCCCCACCCACTGCGAACCCTGACCGGGGAAGACCAACACCGGACCCACATCACCCGCCAACGCAGCAACACCCGACCGCACCACACCCGAATGCGCCACACCCCCCGCCAACGCCTCCACACCCGCCAACAGCTCCGCCAGGTCACCACCCACCACCACGGCTCGATGCTCAAACACCGATCGGCTGGTGACCAACGACCACCCCACATCCACCGACGACAGCTCAGACGCACCCCCCACCCACTCAGCCAACGCCCCAGCCTGCCCCCGCAACGCCTCCACACTCCGCCCCGACACCACCCACGGCACCACCCCACCCACCACAGAAGACGCCGTCGACACCTCCTCGTCAGGAGCCTGCTCCACGATCACATGCGCATTGGTACCGCTGATCCCGAACGCGGACACCCCGGCCCGGCGTGGCCGCTCGTTCCTCGGCCACTCCACCGGGTCCGTGAGCAACCGCACCGCCCCACCGGACCAGTCCGCGTGCGGGGTCGGCTCGTCGACGTGCAGCGTGGCGGGCAGCAGTTGATGGCGCAGGGCCATCACCATCTTGATCACACCGGCCACACCCGCCGCGCCCTGCGTATGGCCGATGTTGGACTTCATCGAGCCCAGCCACAGCGGCCGGTCCTCCGGCCGGTCCTGGCCGTACGCGGCGAGCAGCGCCTCGGCCTCGATCGGGTCGCCGAGCGTGGTGCCCGTGCCATGGGCCTCCACCGCGTCCACTTCCGCGGAGGACAACTGCGCGTTGATCAGCGCCTGGCGGATCACTCGCTGCTGCGAAGGGCCGTTGGGCGCGGTGAGCCCGTTCGACGCGCCGTCCTGGTTGATGGCCGAGCCCCGGAGCACCGCCAGCACCTGGTGGCCGTTGCGCTGTGCGTCGGACAGCCGCTCCAGCAGCAGGAGCCCCACACCCTCCGAGAAGCCCGTGCCGTCCGCGGCGGCCGCGAAGGGCTTGCACCGGCCGTCGGGGGCCAGGCCACGCTGGCGGGAGAACTCCACGAAGGTGTTCGGGGTGGTCATCACGGTCNGCGGGAGAACTCCACGAAGGTGTTCGGGGTGGTCATCACGGTCACACCACCGGCCAGGGCCAGGGTGCACTCCCCCTGCCGCAGCGCCTGGCAGGCCAGATGCATCGCGACCAGCGACGACGAACACGCCGTATCCACCGTCACGGCGGGCCCTTCCAACCCGAGGGTGAAGGCCACTCGGCCGGAGACGACGCTCAGGGTGTTTCCGGTGAGCAGGTATCCTTCCGCGCTCTTTTCGATCCGCGGGGTGCCGAAGCCGAGGATTCCGGCGCCCGCGTAGACCCCGGTGGGGGTGCCCTTCAGCGAGGTGGGGTCGATTCCGGCGCGTTCGATCAATTCCCAGGAGACTTCGAGCAGTTGGCGCTGCTGGGGTTCGGCCGCCAGGGCCTCGCGCGGGCTGATGCCGAAGAAGGTGGCGTCGAAGCCGTCGGCCCGGTCCAGGAATCCGCCGTGGCGGACATAGCTGGTGCCGGAGTGGTCGGGGTCCGGGTGGAACAGCCCGGCCAGGTCCCAGCCGCGGTCGGTCGGAAACTCCCCGATCGCGTCCCCGCGCGCGGCGACCAGCTCCCACAGGTCCTCGGGCGAGGTGATTCCGCCGGGAAACCGGCAGGCCATGCTGACGATGGCCACCGGCTCCTGGGAACGCTCCTCCATCTCGCGAAGTCGCCGACGCGTCTGCCCCAGATCGGCCGTGACCTTCTTGAGGTACTGGCGGAGCTTCTCTTCGGTACCCGACATCAGTTCCGCGCCTCCATCAGGGCAGTTCACGGTCAATGAGCTCGAACATCTCGTCGTCCGAGGCGGCTTCGAGGGTGTCGAAGCCGGTCGCGCCGGCTGGGCCGCCGGACCCGCCGCCGTTCCACTTCGCCAGCAGGGCGCCCAGCCGTTGGGCGATCCGCTGCCGGCCTTCGTCGTCCGTGTCGAGCGTGGCCAAGGTGGTGTCCAGCCTGGCCAGCTCGCCCAGGACCGGGTCGACGGCGTCCCGCCCCGGCGCGGCCCCGTCGCCGGGGGCCAGCCGTTCCAGCAGGTAGTCGGCGAGTACGGCCGCTTCCGGGTAGTCGAAGACCATCCCGGCGGGCAGGCGCAGTCCGGTGGCGGCGGCGAGGCGGTTGCGCAGTTCGACGGCGGTCAGGGAGTCGAAGCCCAGCTCCTTGAAGCTGGCCTCGGCCTGCACGGCGTCCACATCGGCGTGTCCGAGCACCGTGGCGGCGTGGCCACGCACCAGGTTGAGCACGAGGCGGTGCCGTTCGGCCGTGGACAGGCCCGCGAGGCGGGCGCCCCAGTCGACCTGCCGGTCGTCCCCGGCCGCCGCCGCGGTGCGCCGCCCGGCGCCGCCACCGGCACCCGTGGCGGCCAGGGCGCGCAGCGTGGCGGGCAGGCTGTCGGCGGGCAGTCCGGCGAGGGTGCGGGGATCCACCTGGGCGGCGACCAGATGGGCAGCGCCGTGCTGCACGGCGGCGTCGAGCAGCGCCAGACCGTGGCGGGTGCTGAGGGAGGCTACGCCGGTACGGGACATCCGGGCCAGATCCGCATCGGCCAGGTGTCCGGTCATGCCGCTGGCGTCGGCCCACAGGCCCCAGGCGATCGAGACACCCGGCAGTCCGACGGCCCGTCGGTGGGCGGCGAGCGCGTCACAAAAGGCGTTGGCGGCGGCGTAGTTGGCCTGTCCCGGGCTGCCGAGTGTGCCCGCGGCGGAGGAGAAGAGGACGAACATGCCGAGCCGCAGATGGGCCGTCGCCGTGTGCAGATGGGCCGCTGCCGTGGCCTTGGCCGTCCAGACCCGCGCCAGCCGCTCGGGGGTCTGTGAGGTGACCACCGCGTCGTCCAGCACACCGGTGGCGTGGATGACTCCGGTCAGCGGATGCTCGGGATCGACCCCCGCCACCAGCTCCGCCACCGCCGAGGCGTCGGTGACATCCGCCGCCGCGACGCGCACTCGCGCGCCCAGCTCCTCCAGCCGGGCGGCCAGGTCGCGGGCGCCCGGAGCGTCCGGCCCCCGCCTGCTCACCAGCAGCAGATGGCCGATCCCCCACACGCGGACGAGGTGTTCGGCGATGTAGGCGCCCAGGGTGCCGGTGCCACCGGTGATGAGGACCGTCCCGTCCGGGTCGACCGCGGCGGGTACGTCCAGCACCAGCTTGCCGGTGTGCTTGGCCTGGCTCAGCTGCCGCAGCGCGTCCCGCGCCCGGCTGAGCGGCCAGGGTCGTACGGGTGCGGGCCGCAGCGCTCCGGCGGCGAACAGCGGGCTCACCTCGCGCAGCATCTCCCCGATGCGGTCCGGCCCGGCGTCGGGGACCAGGTCGAAGGCGCGATAGCGGATGCCCGTACCCACGCCCGCGAGCTGTTCCGGACCGCGGATGTCGGTCTTGCCCATCTCCGAGAGCCGTCCACCGTCGGCCAGCAGCCGCAGGGAGGCGTCCACGAACGGCCCGGCGAGGCTGTTGAGCACCACATCGACCCCGCGTCCGCCGGTGGCCTCGCGGAACACCTCCTCGAAGTCCAGATCGCGCGACGACGCCCGGTGTGCCTGATCGATGCCCATCTCCTCCAGCACCCCGTGCTTGCCGGGGCTCGCCGTCGCGTAGACCTCCGCCCCCAGGTGGCGCGCAATCTGCACCGCCGCCATGCCGACGCCGCCGGTGGCGGCGTGGATCAGCACCGTTTCGCCGTTCCGCAGCCCGGCCAGGTCCACCAGCCCGTACCAGGCGGTGAGGAACACCACCGGTACGGCGGCCGCCTGCCGGAAGCTCCAGCCGTCGGGGATCGGCACGACCATGCGCGCGTCCGCCACCGCCCACGGTCCGAACGCGCCCTCGAACAGGCCCATGACCCGGTCGCCCACCGCGAGCCCGGTGACCTCCGGGCCGATGTCCACGACCACTCCGGCGCCCTCGCTGCCGCGGAACACCCCGCCCCCGGGGTACATCCCGACGACGATGAGCGCATCGCGGAAGTTCATGCCCGCCGCGTGCACGGCGATCCGGACCTCTCCCGGCCCCAGTGGCTCGAGCGCCTCGGGACACGGCACGGGTGTCACATTGTCCACGGTGGACGCGCCCGCCACGGCGAGCCGCCACGCGGGCTGCGCCACCGGGCCCACCAGACCTCCGCTGCCGGGGCCGCCCGCGCGCGTCAGACGCGGCGCCCACACCCGGCCGGAGCCCACCGCCACCTGCGGTTCGTCCAGGGCGACGGCCCTCAGCACACCGTCCAGCACCGCCGCGCCGATCTCGTCGGGGTCGGGCGTGCCGTGCGGATCGCGGTCGAGCAGGATGAACCGGTCCGGGTTCTCCGCCTGTGCGCTGCGCAGCAGCCCCCACACCGCCGCACCGGCCGTGTCCACGGCCCCCGAGCCGGGGTCCTCCGCCACCGGGCCACCGGCCGCGACCGCGCCGTGTGTCACCACGACCAAGCGGCTCTCGGCCAGCCGGGGTTCGGCCAGCCAGCCCCGCACCACCTCGAGGGTGCGCCGTACGGCCGCCAGGGCATCGGCCTCCGCGGCCACGATGTCCACGGCGGTGGCCGAGGCCGGTACGGCGGTCAGCGCCACCGAGGGCGCCGGGGTCCCGGCGTCGATCGCCGCGACCAGCGACTCCAGGTCCGGGTGGCGGACCACGCCCGCGGGGGCCCAGTTCAGGCCCTCGGAGCCCAGCGCCACCCAGCCGCCGTCCCCGGCCACCGGCTGGGGCAGCCCCGTGTCCGCACCGGGCGCCGGCTCGGGGAGCGGGATCCAGTCCAGGGTGAACAGCCCGTCCACGGCGCCCCGTCCGGCGGTCCGCAGCTGATCCGTACGGGCGGGGCGCAGCACCAGCGAGTCGACCGTCAGCACCGGGTCGCCCACGGCGTCGGCCACGGCGATGCGCAGCGCCCGCTCGCCGTCCGCGCCCTGCTCACGCGGGGACAGCCGGACGCGTACGGTGGTCGCTCCGGCCGCCCACAGCGACACCCCGTTCCAGGCGAACGGCAGCCACACCTGGCCGTCGTCGTGCCGCTCCTGGGGCTGGTCGGGCCGGTCGAGGAGGGACGCCGGGTGCAGCGCGGCGTCCAGCAGCGCCGGGTGGATGCCGAATCCGGCCTGATCGCCCGCGGCTTCGGGCAACGCCACCTCGGCCAGCACATCCGCGCCGTCGCGCCACAACTTGCGGACGCCCTGGAACGCGGGCCCGTATCCGTACCCGGCGGCCTCGGCACGCTCGTAGAAGCCGTCGATGTCCACCGGCTCCGCGCCCGGCGGGGGCCACACCCCGGAGGGCCGGGGTGCCGGTTCGCCGTGGGGGCCGAGTACGCCGACCGCATGGCACACCCAGACCGGGTCCCCGGTGGTTTCGGCGTCGCGGTCGGGCCGGGAGTACACCCGTACGTCGCGGCGTCCGTCGTCGGCGGCGGCGCCCACCACCACCTGGACGCGCAGCCCGCCGGTGTCGGGGAGGACGAGCGGGACCTGCAAGGCGAGTTCCTCCACCGTGCCGCAACCCGCCAGGTCGGCGGCCCGCAGCGCCCATTCGACCTGGGCCGCGCCCGGGACCAGCGGGGCGCCCGCCACCACGTGTTCGCCGAGCCAGCCCTCGCCGCCACCGGCCGTGAGCCGTCCGGTGAGCAGATGGGTGCTGCCGTCGGCGAGCTCCACGGCCGCGCCGAGCAGCGGGTGTTCGGCGGAGACCAGGCCGAGGTCGGTGGGGTCGCCGCCCCGGCCGGCGGTGCCCTCGAGCCAGTAGCGCTCGCGCTGGAAGGCGTAGGTGGGCAGTGGCACGGTGCGGGGCGCGGGGTCGGTGGGGAACAGGGTGGTCCAGTCGACGTCGACCCCCACGGTGAACGCCTGGGCCAGCGATCGCACCAGCTGGGCGAGATCGCCGTGGTCCCGGCGCAGGGTGGGGACGGTGGCGGCGGGGACGCCCGCCTCCTCGAAGCTCTCCTGCATGCCCACCGTGAGGACGGGATGGGTGCTGGCCTCGATGAACACCCGGTGGCCATCGGCGAGCAGCGCCTGGATCGCGTCGGCGAACCGCACCCGCTCCCGCAGATTGCGCACCCAGTAGCCCGTGTCCAGGACGGAGCCGTCGGCCCGGCCACCGGTCACGGTGGAGTAGAACACCACCCCGGACGCGGGCGTCCCGATCGGCTCAACTCCCCCGAGCAGCGTGGTGAGTTCATCGGCGATCTCATCGACCTGGGGACTGTGCGAGGCGTAGTCCACCTCGATCGTCCGGGCCCGTTCCCCGGCGTCACGGCAGGTGGCCACGGCCGCGGCCACCTGCTCCGGCGGGCCGGACACCACCGTGGAGGCGGGGCCGTTCACGGCGGCCACGACCACGGCGGCGGCGCGGTCGCCGAGCCCGGACAGCAGGTCCGTGGCCTGTTCCTGGCCCACGCCGAGGGAGGCCATGGCCCCGCCTCCGGCGAGTTGCCGCAGCGCCCGGCTGCGCAGGGCCACGATCCGGGCGCCGTCCTCCAAGGTGAGCGCCCCGGCCACGCAGGCGGCGGCGATCTCGCCCTGGCTGTGGCCCACGACGGCGGCGGGCCGCACCCCATGGCCCGCCCATACGGCGGCCAGGGACACCATCACCGCCCAGAGCACCGGCTGCACCACATCCACCCTGCCCAGATCGCCGGCGCCGTCCACGCCGCGCAGCACATCGGTGAGCGACCAGTCGACGTGGGGCGCCAGCGCTCGTTCGCACTCGGCCACCCGGGCGGCGAACACCGGTGAGGCGTCCAGCAGTCCGGCGCCCATCCCGATCCACTGCGAGCCCTGGCCGGGGAAGACCAGCACCGGGCCCGCGCCGCCCGTGGTGGCGGCCGTGCCCGTGTGCACCACGCCGGGGTGTGTCTCGTCGGCCGCCAGTGCCTCGATGGCCGCCATCAGGTCGGCGCGGCTCTCGCCGACGACCACGGCGCGGTGGTCGAACAGGGTGCGGGAGCGGATGAGGGACCAGCCCACCTCGACGGGAGAGGCCGTGGGGCCGGTGGTCAGCCGCGCGGCCAGCGCCCGCGCCTGGTCCCGGAGCGCGCCCGCGCCCCGCGCGGACAGCACCCAGGGCACCACCCGGGGGCCATCGGACTCGGGCTCCTGCTCGGGGTGTTCGGCCTGGTCGGGGGCCTGTTCAAGGATGACGTGGGCGTTGGTGCCGCTGATGCCGAAGGACGACACACCGGCCCGGCGCGGGCGCTCGTCCGTCGGCCACTCGATCGCCTGGGTCAGCAGCCGCACTCCGTCGTCGTCCCACTCCACATGCGGGCTCGGCTCATCGATGTGCAGTGAGGCGGGCAGCAGGCCATGGCGCATCGCCATCACCATCTTGATCACACCCGCCACGCCCGCGGCGGCCTGCGTATGACCGATGTTGGACTTGATGGAGCCGAGCCACAGCGGACGGCCCTCCGGCCGCTCCCGCCCGTACGTGGCCAGCAGGGCCTGGGCCTCGATGGGGTCGCCGAGTGTGGTGCCCGTTCCGTGGGCCTCGACCACGTCGACGTCCGCCGGGGAAAGGCGTGCGGTGGCCAGGGCCTGGCGGATCACCCGTTGCTGCGATGGCCCGTTCGGCGCGGTCAGGCCGTTGGACGCGCCGTCCTGATTGACCGCCGACCCACGGATCACCGCCAGCACCTCGCGGCCGTTGCGGCGCGCGTCCGACAGCCGCTCCAGGACGAGCAGCCCGATGCCCTCGCCCCAGCCGGTGCCGTCGGCCGCCGCGGCGAACGGCTTGCAGCGGCCGTCCGGGGCCAGTCCGCGCTGCCGCGAGAACTCCACGAAGGTGTTCGGTGTGGCCATCACCGTGACACCACCGGCCAGGGCCAGGGTGCACTCCCCCTGCCGCAGCGCTTGTGCCGCGAGATGCATGGCCACCAGCGACGACGAACACGCCGTGTCCACCGTCACCGCGGGCCCCTCCAGGCCGAAGGTGAACGCCACCCGGCCGGAGGCGATGCTCGGTGTGCTGCCGGTCATCAGCCGGCCCTCGACGCCCTCCGGGGTGCGGCCCAGGAAGCGGCTGCCGTAGTCGTCGTACATCACCCCGGTGATCACCGCGCTGCGGCTGCCGCGCAGACTCACCGGGTCGATGCCCGCGCTCTCGAACGCCTGCCACGCGGTCTCCAGCAGCAGCCGCTGCTGGGGGTCGGTGGCCAGCGCCTCGCGGGGTGAGATTCCGAAGAACTCGGCGTCGAACCGCGGCGCCTCGTAGAGGAATCCGCCCTCGCGGGCGTAGCTGGTGCCGGTGTGGTCCGGGTCGGGGTCGAAGAGGCCCGCGAGGTCCCAGCCACGGTCCGCGGGGAACTCCCCGATCGCGTCCACGCCCTCGGCCACCAGCCGCCACAGCTCCTCGGGGGAGCCGACGCCACCCGGGTAGCGGCAGGCCATGCCGACGATGGCGATCGGGTCGTCGTCGGTGGCCACGACGGCCGGCGTCGCCGGGAGCGGTGTCCCGGCCGGTGCGCCGACCAGCCGCTCCCGCAGGAAGCGCACCAGGGCGTCGGGGGTCGGATAGTCGAAGATGACGGTGGCCGGGATCCGGGTGCCGGTGGCGGCGTTGAGCCGGTTGCGCAGGTCGAGCGCCGTGAGCGAGTCGAAGCCGAGGTCCTGGAAGGCCCTGCCCAGGTCGATGGCCTCCGGTGCGGGATGGGCGAGCACGGTGGCCACCTGGTCGCGCACCAGCTCTGCGATGAGCCGGTCCTGCTCCTCGGTGGACAGTTCGGCGAGCCGCCCGGACAAGGAGCCCGACCCGGTGTTCCGGGCGGCTCGCGTGGGGACGTGCACCAGCCGCCGCAGCACGGGCGGAAGTGGCCCGGCGGTGGCCCGGGTGCGCAGCGCCGCGAGGTCGAAGCGCGCGGGGACGAGCGTGGGGTGGTCGGTGGTGAGTGCCGCGTCGAGCAGTGTGAGGGCCTGCTCGCTGGAGACGGCGGCGACACCGGAGCGGGCCATCCGGGCGAGGTCCGCGTCGTCCAGGTGGCCGGTCATGCCACCGGCGGACGCCAGCAGCCCCCAGGCCAGCGCATGGGCCGTCCGCCCCTCGGCGCGGCGGTGTTCTGCGAGGGCGTTGAGGAACATGTTGGCCGCGGCGTAGTTGGCCTGGCCGCCGCTGCCCATGATGGAGGCGGCGGAGGAGAACATCACGAACGCGGCCGGATCCATGTCCCGGGTCAGCCGGTGCAGATGCCATGCGGCGTCCAGCTTGGGGGCGAGGACGGTGTCGAGTTGCTCGGGCGTCATGGCGGTGACCACACCGTCGTCGAGCACCCCCGCGGCGTGCACGACGGCCGTCAGCGGATGCTCTTCGGGGACGGTGGCGAGCAGGGCGGCCAGCGCCTCGGGGTCGGCGGCGTCACACGCCGTGACGCGTACGTCCGCCGCGCCCAGCGCGGTCAGTTCGTCCGCGAACGCGTCGATGTCCTCCGTGATGCCACCGCGCCGGCTGACCAGCAGCAGATGGCGGGCGCCGTGTGCGGAGACCAGATGGCGGGCCACCAGCCGGCCCAGCGCTCCGGTGCCACCGGTGATCAGTGCAGTGCCGTCCGGGTCGAGGGCGCGGGGCGGGGTGTCCTGGTCGGGTCGGACCGTGACCAGACGGGGTACGTGGGCCGTTCCCGCCCGCACCGCCACCTCGGATTCGGCACCGGCGACGGCGGCCGGAAGGATGGTGCGCAGGGCCTCGCGCGAGGCGGGGTCGTCGTCCAGGTCGAGCAGCAGGATGCGCTCGGGGTGTTCGGCCTGGGCGGCGCGGACCAGGCCCCATGCGGGCGCGGTGGCCAGGTCGGCGGGCCCGTCCCCGGGCCCGGTGGCGACCGCGCCACGGGTGGCGATGACCAGCCGGGCCCCGCTGAACCGCTCGTCCGTCAGCCACGTGCGCAGCGCGTCGAGGACATGATGGACCGCCGCGCGTACGCGGGCGGGTGTCTCGTCGGGGTGTGGTGAGGTGTCCGGTGTACCGGGGCATTCGAGAATGACGATGTCGGGGGCGGGCTGTCCGCCGTCGAGAGCGGCCCGCAGGGCGGCCAGGTCCGGATGGGCCGGGAGGCCCGGGCCCGGGTCCCGGGATCCGATGAGCGCCCAACTCGCCGTGGGCGGGGCCGTGTCGGCGGAGACCGGATACGGCTGCCAGTCCAGGCGGTACAGCGGGGCGCCGGCCGTGGCGGCGCGGGCGGAGCGCCAGCGGTCGGCGGAGACCTCCCGCAGCCCGAGCGCGTCGATGGTGGCCACGGGCGCGCCGTGGTCGTCGGTCAGCCTCAGGGTGACGGTGTCCGGGGCGGTGGGGGTGATGCGTACGCGCAGCCGGGTGGCGCCGGTGGTGAAGAGCCGCACCCCGCCGAAGGAGAACGGCAGCCGGACGGTCCCCTCGCCGCCGTCCGGCGCGTGGTCGCCTCCGAAACGGCCCATGCCGCCGAACAGCTCCTCCACCGGGTGCAGGGCGCTGTCGAGCAGGGCGGGGTGCAGCCCGTAGCCGTCGGCCTCGCCGCGCTGTTCGGGGGCCAGCCGCACCTCGGCGAACATCTCCTCGCCGAGCCGCCATGCGGTGTGCAGACCACGGAACGCGGGCCCGTAGGCGTATCCCTGCGCGGCCAGGCGCTCGTACAGGTCCGCCACGTCGACCGGGACGGCCCCGGCGGGTGGCCAGGCGGTGGCCGACGGCTCGTCGTCGGGCGGTGGCGTGGCGGCGTCGGACAGGAGGCCGGTGGCGTGGTGGCGCCAGGCGGCCGGTGCGTCCAGGGAGTCGCCGCCCTCGTCGGCGGGGCGCGAGGCGATGGTGACGGTCCGTCGTCCGGCCTCGTCGGGTGGGGTGACGGCGAGCTGGATACGTACCGCGCCGGAGGCGGGCAGGATCAGCGGCGTCTCCAGGGTGAGGTCGTCGACCAGCTCGCGGCCGGTGTGCGCGGCGGCGAGGAGGGCCAGCTCCAGCAGGGCCGTACCGGGCAGGGGGACGCTGTCCGCGATGGTGTGGTCGGCGAGCCAGGCGTGGGTGTGCGCGGACAGCCGTCCGGTGAGCAGCAGCCCGCCGTCGGGTGTCTCCACGGCGGCCTGGAGCAGGGGATGGCCGGTGGCGCCGAGGCCGACGGCGCGTACGTCGGCGGTGGCGTTCGGGACGGGCCGCCAGTACCGCTGCCGCTGGAACCGGTAGGTGGGCAGGTCGACACGGCCCGCGTCCCCGGGGAGGGCGGCGGCGAAGTCGACCGTGCCGCCGTCGATGTGTGCCAGGGCGAGCGCGGTCAGCAGCGTACGGGGCTCGTCGCGGCCCGGGCGCAGGGCGGTGGCGAACACGGGCGCGGTGTCGGGGGTGTCGGAGGCGTCGGCGGCCAGCGCGTCCTGGGCCATGGTGGTGAGGACGGCGTCCGGGCCGAGCTCGAGATAGCGCGTCACGCCTTCGCCGTGCAGGGTGCGCAGCCCGTCGTGGAACCGTACGGGCTCGCTGACGTGGCGCACCCAGTACTCGGGGTCGCGGAGCTGCTCGGGGTCGGCCTGCCGGCCGGTGACGTTGGAGATCACCGGGATGCGCGGTGCGTGGTAGGTGAGCCGCCGCGCCACCTCGCGGAAGTCGTCGAGCATGGGGGCCAGCAGGGGCGAGTGGAAGGCGTGGCTGACCCGGAGCCGCTTGGTGCGGTGCCCTCGCTCCTTCAGGGTGCGGGCGATCTCGTCGACGGTTTCGGCGGCTCCGGACACGACCACCGAGGTGGGGCCGTTGACGGCGGCGAGCGCCACGCGGTCCTCATGGCCCGCGAGCAGAGGGAGGACCTGCTCCTCGGAGGCTTCGACGGCGGCCATGGCGCCGCCGGACGGCAGCGCCTGCATCAACCGGCCGCGAGCGGCCACGAGTTCGCAGGCGTCCGGCAGGGACAGCACGCCCGCCACATGCGCAGCCACCAGTTCGCCGACGGAGTGTCCGGTCAGGAACGAGGGGGTGAGGCCGAACGACTCGACGAGCCGGAAGAGCGCGGTCTCCAGGGCGAAGAGGGCCGCCTGGGTCACACCGGTGCCGTGCAGGGCCCGCGCCTGGTCGGTGTCCTCCGCCGCGAAGAGGATCCCGCGCAGTGGCTGGCCGGGCAGCGGATCGAGATGGGCGCAGACCTCGTCCAGAGCGGCGGCGAACACCTCGAAGGTCCGGTACAGCTCACGGCCCATACCCGGGCGTTGGCTGCCCTGACCGGTGAACATCAAGGCGGTGCCGCCGGAGCGGGTCGCCGCCGTGGCCCGGATCAGCCCGGGGTGGCTCTGGTCGTCGGCCAGGGCCCGCACGGCGGCCAGCAGTTCGTCGCGGTCCTCGCCGATGGCCACGGCCCGGTGCTCGAGGGCCGAGCGGGTCCGGGCCAGCGACCAGCCCACATCGGCCACGGGCAGCGCGGGGTGGGCGGTGAGGTGTGCGGCGAGCGCCTGGGCCTGGTCCCGTAACGCCTGGCCGGTGCGGGCGGACACCACCCAGGGCACCACACGGCGGGCCGGCGTCGCCGCGTCCGCGGCGGTCGGCTCAGGGGCCCGTTCCGGCGCGGTGGGCTCGTCGGCGGGGGGCTGTTCGAGCAGCAGATGGGCGTTGGTCCCGGAGATCCCGAAGGAGGACACCGCGGCCCGCCGGGGCCGCTCGCCACGCGGCCACCCGACGGCTTCGGTGAGCAGGCGTACGGCGCCGGTGTCCCATGCCACATGGGGCGTGGGCTGCTTGACGTGCAAGGTGGCGGGCAGCGTCTCATGGCGCATCGCCATGATCATCTTGATGACTCCGGCCACGCCCGCGGCGCCCTGGGTGTGTCCGATGGTGGACTTGACCGATCCCAGCCACAGCGGCCGGTCCTCGGTCCGGTCCCGGCCGTAGGTGGCGAGCAGCGCATGGGCCTCGATGGGATCGCCGAGGCGGGTTCCGGTGCCGTGCGCCTCCACCACGTCCACCTCGGCCGGGGACAGCCGCGCGTTCGCCAACGCCTGGAGGATGACGCGCTGTTGGGAGGGCCCGTTGGGCGCGGTCAGGCCGTTGGAGGCGCCGTCCTGGTTGATCGCCGAGCCCCGGATCACGGCGAGCACCCGATGGCCGTGGCGCCGTGCGTCGGACAGCCGCTCCAGCAGCACCAGGCCGACGCCCTCGGAGAAGGCGGTGCCGTCGGCGTCGGCGGAGAACGCCTTGCACCGGCCGTCCGGAGCCAGCCCGCGCTGCCGGGAGAACTCGGTGAAGACGTTCGGGATGGCCATCACCGTCACCCCGCCCGCCAAGGCCAGGGTGCACTCGCCCTGCCGCAGCGCCTGGCAGGCCAGGTGCATCGACACCAGCGAGGACGAGCACGCCGTGTCCACCGTGACGGCCGGCCCCTCCAGGCCGAGGGTGTACGCCACCCGGCCGGAGAGCACACTGGGCGCGTTGCCCGTCACCAGATAGCCCTCGGCGCTCTTCTCGATGTGCGGGGTGCCGAAGCCGGGCAGCGCGGTCCCGGCGTACACCCCCGTCGAGGTGCCCTTCAACGAGAGCGGGTCGATTCCGGCGCGTTCGAGGAGCTCCCAGGACACCTCCAGCAGCAGCCGCTGCTGCGGGTCGATGGCCAGCGCCTCGCGCGGGCTGATCCCGAAGAACTCGGGGTCGAAGCGGTCGGCGTCGTAGAGGAAGCCGCCCTCACGGGCGTGGCTGGTGCCGGGGTGGTCCGGGTCCGGGTGGAACAGCCCCTCCAGGTCCCAGCCGCGGTCGGTGGGGAACTCCCCCATCGCGTGCGCGCCGGAGGCCAGGAGCCGCCACAGCGCCTCGGGCGAGTCGGCCCCGCCGGGGTAGCGGCAGGCCATGCCGACCACGGCCACCGGCTCCTGGGAGCGGTCCTCCAGCTCGCGCAGCCGCTGACGCGTTTCGTGCAGATCGCCTGCCACTCGCCTCAGATAGTCGACCAGCTTCTCTTCATTAGCGTGCGTCACGGAGGATCACCCGGCCTTCAGCGAAGGGCGCGCCACGTTGTTCATGACAGGCCAAGTTCGTTGTCGATGAATTCCAGAACCTGATCGGCGGTCGCCACCTGCAACCGCTCCACGGCATCGCCGTCGTCCGCCTGCGCCGACGAGCACATCGCCTTCCACTTGGACAGCAACGTCTCCAGCCGGGCGGTGACCGCGCCGGAGTCCACGTCCTCGACCACGAGGGCCGACAGGCTGTTCTCCAGCCTGACCAGCTCGTTGAGGACGGGGTGGGGCCGGAGTGCATCGGGGTCGGGGGTATCCGGCTCACCGTCCGGCGAGAGCTCCCGGCGCAGCTGCTCGGCCAGCACCGCCGCCTCCGGGTGGTCGAAGACGAGGGTCGCGGGCAGCCGCAGTCCGGTGGCCGCGGCCAGCCGGTTGCGCAGCTCCACCGCGGTCAGCGAGTCGAAGCCGAGGTCCTTGAACGACGCGTCCGGCTGCACCACACCCGGATCGGCGTGGCCGAGCACGGTGGCCGCCTGGGTGCGCACCAGGTTGAGCAGCAGCCGGTGCTGTTCGGTGGACGGCAGCCCCCTGAGTCGGCCCGCCCAGTCGGTGTTCTGCCCACCGGCGGCCGCCGTGGGCCGGGCCCGCCCGCTGCCACCGACGGTGGCGAGGGCCCGCAGGGGGGCGGGCAGCGTGCCGGGGGCCTGAGCGGCGAGGGAGCCGGTGTCCAGATGGAGCGCCAGCAGATGCGGATGGCCGTGGTGGCAGGCCGCGTCCAGCAGCGCCAGCCCCTCCTCGGTGCTGTTGGCCTTGATGCCCAGCCGGCCGATCCGGGCCAGATCGGCGTCGGCCAGCCGCGCGGTCAGGCCGCTGGTGGCCGCCCAGAGTCCCCATGCCACCGACAGCCCTGGCCGCCCGGCGGCCTGGCGGCGGGCGGCCAGGGCGTCACAAAAGGCGTTGGCGGCGGCGTAGTTGGCCTGGCCGGGGGTGCCGAGGTCGGAGGCGAAGGAGGAGAACAGGACGAACATGCCGAGCCGCAGATGCGCGGTGGCGGTGTGCAGATGGGCCGCCGCCGCGGCCTTCGCCGCCCAGGCCCGGGCCAGTCGCTTCGGATCCTGCGAGGGGAGCATCGCGTCGTCCAGCGCCCCCGCCGCGTGCACGACACCGGTCAGCGGATGCGCCGGGTCGATGCCCGCGAGGACGTCGGCCACCTGGGCGGCGTCGCCGATGTCGCAGGCGGCGACGCGTACGTCGGCCCCCAGGTCGGCGAGCTGGGCCACCAGTTCCTTGGCCCCGGGTGCGTCGGGGCCACTGCGGCTCACCAGCAGCAGATGGCGGAGGTTTCGGCTACGGACAAGGTGCTCGGCCACGCGGCCGCCGAGGGTGCCGGTGCCGCCGGTGATGAGCACGGTGCCCTCGGGGTCCACCGGGGCGGGCACGTCCAGGACCAGCTTGCCGGTGTGCCTGGCCTGACTGAGACACCGCAACGCCTCACGCGCCCGGCCGAGCGGCCACGCCCGTACCGGGGGCGGCTCCAGCACACCGGAGGCGAACAACTCGCCCAGCTCTCGCAGCATGTCGCCGATACGGTCCGGACCGGAGTCGGCGATCAGGTCGTAGGCTCGATAGGTCACCCCGGGGTGTTCGGCCGCGATCAGCTCCGGGTCGCGGATGTCGGTCTTGCCCATCTCCAGCAGCCGCCCGCCCTCGCGGAGGAGACGAAGCGAGGCGTCCACGAACTCCCCGGCGAGGCTGTTGAGCACCACATCGATGCCACGGCCACCGATGGCCTCCCGGAACGCCTCTTCGAAGGCCAGGTCGCGCGACGAGGCCCGATGGGCCGCATCGATGCCCATCGCCTCCAGCACCCCGTGTTTCCCCGGGCTCGCCGTGGCATAGACCTCCGCGCCGAGATGCCGGGCGATCCGCACGGCGGCCGTCCCCACACCACCCGTCGCGGCATGGATCAGGACGCGTTCACCCGCCCGGAGCCCGCCCAGCTCCACGAGCCCGTACCAGGCGGTGAGGAACACGACGGGAGCCGCGGCCGCCTGCCGGAACGTCCAGCCTTCGGGGATGGGTACGACCGTACGGGCGTCCGCCACGGCCACCGGGCCGAACGCGCCCTCGAACAGGCCCATCACCCGGTCACCCACCGCGAGACCGGTCACGCCGGGGCCGACCTCCCGCACCACACCGGCGCCCTCGCTGCCACCGAACACCGCGTCCCCGGGGTACATCCCCAACGCCATCAGCGCATCACGGAAGTTGACGCCCGCCGCGTGGACATCGATGCGCACCTGGCCCTCCCGCAGAGGCTCCAGCACCTCCGGGCACGCCACCGGCCGTACGCTGTCCACCGTCCCGGCGCCCTCGATCCCGAGCCGCCACGCGGCCTGCCCCGCCGGGGCCGCCAGGCCCGCGCTCGGCGCGGCGCGCACCAGCCGGGGCATCAGCGCCCGCCCCGCGCGCAGGGCCAGCTGCGACTCGTCCATCGCGATGGCGCGCGCCACGGCGTCGGTCACGAGGTCGGCGGACACCTCGGCGTGAGGGTCGAGATCGAGCAGCAGGAAACGGCCGGGGTTCTCCGCCTGCGCACTGCGTACCAGGCCCCAGACCGCGGCGCCCGCCACATCCAGGCTCTCGGCCGCGGGGTCGATGCCATCCGGGTCGCCGGTCGCGACGGCGCCACGCGTCAGCACCACCAACCGGGCCTCGGCCAGGCGCGGCTCGGCCAGCCAGCTCTGCAACAGCGCCAGGACCCGTTCCGCCGACGCCAGTCCGCCGGCCGCCATCCCGCCATCTCGGGCATGGGCCGCCTCGGCGGGTTCGAGTGCCAGGACGACGGCGGGGGCGGGGGCGCCCGTGTCGAGCGCGTTGATCAACGCCTGCGGATCCGGATGGCATACGGCGGCGGACCCGGCCGGAGCCCGATCCTCGGACCCCAGGATCACCCAGTCGGCGTCATCCGCCGGGTGATGCGCGGACCGCCCGTCGCCGTTGGAAGGCGCGGGAACCGGCAGGGGGGCCCAGTCCATGACGAACAGCCCGTCCACGTCCGGCCGTTGGGCCGTACGGAGCTGATCGGCGTCGGCGGACCGCAGCACCACCGCGTCGGCGCTCAGCACCGGGGCGCCCAGGGCATCCGCCACGGTCACCCGCAGCGTACGCTCCGCCTCCGCGCTCGGTTCGTACGGAGAGATCCGCACCCGTACCGTGCTCGCCCCGGCCGCCCACAGCGACACCCCGCTCCAGGTGAACGGCAGCCACACCCGGCCATCGGCCGACTCGGCGTCGCGCGGTGAGCCATCGGTCAGCAGGACGGGATGCAGGGCGGCGTCGAGCAGCGCCGGGTGGATGCCGAACCCCGTCCGCTCCCCCGCGGCCTCGGGCAGCGCCACCTCGGCCAGCAGGTCCGCACCGTCCCGCCACACGGCGCGCAGCCCCTGGAAGGCCGGACCGTACGCGTACCCCGACGCCGCGATGTGCTCGTAGAAGTCCACGGGGTCGATCGGCTTCGCACCCGCCGGTGGCCATGCCCCGCCCCACTCCTCCACTGGCGTGGCGCCCCCGGGAGGTGGGCTCAGCACGCCCTCCGCATGGCACACCCACCCGGCCGCCGTGTCGGCGCCGTCGTCGGGGCGCGAGTACATCCGCACATCGCGTCGGCCATCGGCGCCCGGCCCGCCGACGACCACTTGCAGGCGCACCCCGCCACTGGTCGGCAGTACGAGCGGTACCTGGAGCGCCAGCTCCTCCACACCACCGCAGCCGACCTCGTCCGCGGCCCGCAGCGCCCACTCCACCAGGGCCGTCCCGGGCATCAGGGCCGCGCCCGCCACCACATGGTCGGCGAGCCAGCCATGGGACCGCGCCGAGAGCCGTCCCGTCAGCAGATGGCCCTGTCCATCGGCGAGCTCCACGGCGGCGCTCAGCAGCGGATGGCCCGCGGCGACCAGTCCGAGGTCGGTGGGGTCGGCGCCCCGGCCGCTGAGGCCGTCGAGCCAATAGCGCTGGTGCTGGAAGGCGTACGTGGGCAGATCGACGGTACGAGGGGTGGGGTCGGCCGGGAACGCCGCCCTCCAATCCACCTCGACCCCGGCGATGAACGCCTGGGCGAGGGAGTGGAGGAGTTGAGTCTGGCCACCGTGGTCGCGACGCAGGGTCGGCAC
>NZ_JACVYG010000095.1:0-18333 GCF_014712245.1 Streptomyces sp. 5-10 | reverse complement strand
GGGAGACCCAACAGGCGCGCACCACCTGGCATGAGGTGCAGAGGCTGATGGACGAGTGCGGGATGAGCGCCCAGCACGAGAGCCGACGGGAGCTCGTGGTGGACGGCGATGGAAGCGCCGCGAGCGCTCAGCTGTTCGAGGAAGCGGCCGAGCCCGGGGGCGACGATGACGACGCCCCCGGCACAGTGGCCGAGAGCGCCGAGCAACCGGTGCTGTCGGAGGCCGAGTGGCGCGTGGCCACGCTGGCGGCGTCCGGAATGACCAACCGGCAGATCGCCAAGAGTCTGTACATCACCGTCAGCACCGTGGAGCAGCATCTGACCCGCATCTACCGCAAGCTCTCGGTGGGCAACCGGCAGGAGCTCTCGCGTCGTCTGTGGCTGCTCATAGGTGCCACGGGCGCGTCCTCCTGCTGAGCGCGCTCCCGCTGACGGCGCCGCCCCGAGGCAAGGGGGGATAGGGGAGTGGTTAGGGGACTGGGGGGCGGGCGCGCGGACCAGACTTGGCAATCCGTAGGCGGCGCAGTGGTGGCGATGGAGCGACTGACGGGACGGACAGGTATGGACGAGATACGCGACTACCCCGAACTGCGGGCTGCTGCATGCCCGTTCTCACCCCCGCCGGGATACGAGGAGCTGCGCGAGCGGTCCGCCGTCACACGGGTGCGGATGTGGGACGGCAGCACGCCGTTCCTCGTCACCGGCTATCACGAGGCGCGGACCGTGCTCGGCGACGACCGGTTCAGCGCCGACGGCACGCACAAGGCGATGCCCCGCTTCGTGAAGTTCGAGGTGCCGGCCGATGTGTTCAACCTCGGGAGGATGGACGATCCGGAGCACGCCCGGATCCGCCGCATGCTCACCGCGCACTTCACCATCCGGCGCACCGAGGCGATGCGGCCGATGATCCAGGACATCGTGGACGGCCTCCTGGACCGGCTGATCGCCGAGGGGCCGCCGGCCGACCTGGTGGCCGACTTCGCCTTCCCGCTGCCGTCCCAGGTGATCGCCGTGATGCTGGGGGTCTCGGACGCCGACTTCGCCGAGTTCCAGCGGGCGTCACAGGGGGTCATGGACTTCACCGTGTCGACCGAGGAGATGGGCGCGGCGCTCGGCGTGATGGTGGACTACGTCTCCCGGATGTGTGCGGCCAAGCGCGCCGCCCCGGGGGACGACCTCCTCAGCCGGCTCATCGTCGACCAGGAGCTGACGGGCGCGCTCACCCAGCAGCAGGTGGTCGCCACCGCCCTGGTGCTGCTGCTGGCCGGGCACGAGACCACCGCCAACATGATCGCCCTGTCCACCGTCCTGCTGCTGCGCCACCCCGACCAGCTCGCCCGGCTGCGGGCGGACCCCGGGCTGATGCCCAACGCGGTGGACGAACTGCTCCGGTACATCACGATCGTCCAGGAGGGCACCGGACGGGTGGCCATCGAGGACGTCGAGGTCGGCGGCGTGCTCATCCCGGCCGGTGAAGGGGTGATCATCAACCTGCCCAGCGCCAACCGCGATCCCCACTTCGCGGACGCCCACGAGCTGGACCTGAGCCGGCCGAACGCCCGTGAGCACGTCGCCTTCGGCTTCGGCGTGCACCAGTGCCTGGGGCAGACCCTCGCCCGGGTCGAGCTCCAGATCGCCCTGGAGACCCTGCTGCGCCGGCTGCCGACGCTGCGCTTGGAGGTCCCGTTCGAGGACCTGGCGTTCCTGTACGAGTCGATGAACTTCGGCGTCGCCCGTGTGCCCGTCGCCTGGTGACCGCGGACCGGCGGCCGGGCGGACGACAGAAGGAGAGGGGAGCACCATGGTGAAGGTCTCGGTGGATCAGGAGAAGTGCTGCGCGGCCGGACACTGCGCGCTGGCCGCGCCGGAGGTGTTCGACCAGCGGGAGGAGGACGGGGCCGTCGTCCTGCTGGACCCGAAGCCCCCGCTCGCGCTCCGCGACAGCGTCGCCGAGGCGTCGTTCCTCTGCCCGGCAGCCGCGATCACGGTAGAGGATTAGGGCAAAGCGCTCCACACCCAATCGCGGCCCCGGCGAGACGGCTTCTCGCCGGGGCCGCGCGAGCGAGGGGAAGGCAGTCTTGACCACGTCGACTTCCAGTCCGGCCGCCAGTTCCGCGTCTGCTTCCCGGCAGGTCACCGTCGGGCTGGCCGAACGCTCGTACACCGTCCACATCGGACACGGTGTGCAGCGGCTGCTCCCGCAGGTGGTGGCCGCCCTGGGCGCGCGCAAGGCGGTGGTGGTCACCGCGCGGCCCCCCGAGCGGACCCCCGACCCGGGAGTGCCCTCGCTCGTCGTGCGGGCGCGCGACGGGGAGGAGGCCAAGGACCTGGCCGCCGTGACGGACCTGTGCCGCCGGTTCGTCGGGTTCGGGCTGACCCGCTCGGATGTGGTGGTGTCCTGCGGCGGCGGCACCACGACCGACACGGTGGGCCTGGCCGCCGCCCTCTACCACCGGGGCACACCGGTGGTCCACGTGCCGACCTCGCTGCTGGCCCAGGTGGACGCGAGCGTCGGCGGGAAGACCGCGGTCAATCTGCCCGAGGGCAAGAACCTGGTCGGTGCCTACTGGCAGCCCGCGGCCGTGCTCTGCGACCTCGACCACCTGGACACCCTGCCCGAACGAGAGTGGCGCAACGGCCTCGGTGAGATCGCCCGCTGCCACTTCATCGGCGCGCCCGATCTCGACCGGCTGCCGCTGCTCGACCAGATCGCGGCCAGTGTGACGCTCAAGGCGGGCGTCGTCGCCGCGGACGAACGCGACTCGGGCCCGCGTCACCTCCTCAACTACGGCCACACCCTGGGGCATGCCCTGGAACGTGCCACCGGGTTCGCACTGCGGCACGGGGAGGGCGTGGCCATCGGCACGGTGTTCGCCGGACGGCTCGCCGGCGCGCTGGGGCGTATCGGCCCGGAGCGGGTCGCCGAGCACCGCGACGTGGTCGCGCGCTACGGCCTGCCGACCGGGCTGCCCCCGCATGTCTCCGTCCCCGAGCTGGTGGAGCTGATGCGCCTGGACAAGAAGGCCACCGACGGGCTGACGTTCGTCCTGGACGGACCCGAGGGGCCCGGACTGGTGCGCGGGATCGCCGAGGAGACCGTCAGCGCCACCCTCGCGGAGATGCCCCGCGAGCCGGAAGGATGATACGCCGCGAGCCGGAGGGGCGATGTGCCGCGAGCCGGAATCGCCATAGGCCACGGGTATTCGGCCCGTTCGCTTTAGGGGCACACGTTCCCGGTAGGGGGTTGACCACCCGGCGCGCGCCCTGGATAACAGAACGGTCCGGCGCGTAAAACGAGATGCGTCGGGGTCGGCTAGGGGGCGGAGGTTCCGGTAGGGGTTGATGCTGGTACGGGCGTGCTGATGGAATCGTTTCCCGATCAACGTTTGGTCTGACCAAGGGCCGCGAGTCCGCATTTCGTCGACCTCGATCGGGGACCATGAACATGCCCTACAGCTATGCCATGCCGGTGAATACCGAGCGGAATTCCCGTCCGACGGAGAGGATAGGGAATGCCGCGGCGCACCTCGGACATCCATTCGGTGACTCTTCGGTGCGGCCCGGGCAGGCCCTTCTCGTGGACGGACCGCTGGCCTGCGGAAAGACGACCCTGCTCCGGTCGTTCGCCGAGCGAGCCGCGGAGGCCGACTGTCTCGCCGTCACGGCGACGTGTTCGCCCAGCGAACGGGACCTCCCCTTCGGCGTCGTCTCCCAACTGGCCCGGGGCGTCTGGAAGTCACCGGGCGGGCTGCCCGAGGTGCCGGGGCTGTCGGCCATCCTCCACGGGACCAGTGATCCGGCGGACCAGGCCGAGATCGCCCGGCTGTGCCATCGGCTGTGCACCTCGCTGATCGACCATGCGGAGCACACGCCGCTGCTGCTCGCCGTGGACGATGTGCGGCACAGCGACGGGCCTTCCGCGCACTTCCTCCTCCAACTGGTGCGGCGCCTGGATTCGGCACGGATCGCGGCCGTGTTCACCGACGACCTGAGCCTGCCCGCGCCGTCCCTGCCGCTCCGCTACGAACTGCTGCGCTCCCAGAGCCTGCACCGCATCGGCCTGGGCCCGCTCTCCCGCGAGCAAGTGGCCGAGGTGGTCGTGGCGGAGCTGGGCGAGACCGCGAGCCACCGCGCAGGAGACGTCTACGCCGCCACCGGTGGCAACCGGCTGCTGCTGCACACCTTGCTGTCCGACTACCGCGAGCACGGCGAGCCCCGCCAGGCCGGCTACGGCCAGTCCTTCCTGAGCTGTCTGCACCGCAATGAGCCGATCTTCCTGGACGTGGTGCGCGCCCTGGCCGTGGCGGGCGCCTCCCTGCCCGCCACCGACCTCGCCTGGCTGACCGGACACGAGCCCGAGCCCATCAGCCAGGTGCTGGCGGCGCTGACCGGGGCCGGGCTGATGGACGAGGGCGCGTTCCGGCACGAGGTGGCACGGCTCGGCGTGCTCAACGACATGCCGGCGCAGGCGCGCAGGACCCTCCACCAGCGGGCCGCTCGGCTGCTGCACGACCAGGGCAGGCCCGCCACCACGATCGCCCGCCACCTGGTGCGCGCCGGGCAGATCCCCGACTCCTGGCCGGCGGAGGTGCTGCTGGAGGTGGCCGAGCAGGTGGCGGTGGGCGAAGAGCCGTCCATCGCCGTCGACTTGCTGGAGCAGTCCTTCGCGCAGTGCCCGCACGAAGACCGGCGCGCCGCACTCCAGGCCAAACTCGCCGAGGCGGAATGGAAGATCAACCCCTCCACCGCCACCCGCCACCACGCACCGCTCTACGGCGCCGTCCGTGCCGGCCGCCTCGGCCTCCCCGACAGCGTCACCCTCCTCATGCAGCTCCTGTGGAAGGGCGGCCTGACCGACGTGGAGGGGCTGCTCGCCCATCTGCGCGGCGACCCCGCCGCCACGGACCAGCTGCACGCCATCGAGGCGGCGCTCACCTGCACCTACCCCTGGCTGGCCGAGCGCCGGACCGCCCCGGCGCACCACGGTGGCTCCGCGGTCACGCGGGCGGCGGTGTGGCCCCGGGCCGGTACGGTGCTGGCGGACGTGCTCACCGGCGGGCAGACCCACGACACCGTGCGGCGCGCCGAGGAGGTACTGCGCGAACTGCAACTCGGCCACGACCCGGCATGCCAGGAGCAGGCGGGGCTGTTCGCCCTGCTCGCACTGGTCTACGGCGGCCGGCTCGACCTCGCGTCCGCCTGGTGCGAGGGCGCGCTCGGCGAGACCGGCGCCGGACCGCACGTCCCCATGCGGCAGGCGGTGCTGGCGGCGGCCAGGTCGGAGATCGCCCTGCGCCGCGGTGACCTCGCCGAGGCCGCGGAGCGGGCCCGGGCCGCCCTCACCCACGCCTCACCCGGCGCGTGGGGCGTGGCCGTCGGGCTGCCGCTCGGCTCCCTCATCCTGGCGTGCACACGGATGGGCCGGCACGAGGAGGCGGGGTTCCACGTCGCGCAGACCGTGCCCAACGCCATGTTCAAGAGCTCCTACGGGCTGCACTACCTGTACGCCCGAGGCCACTACTTCCTCGCGGCCAACCGCCACCAGGCGGCCCTCGCGGACTTCCTGCTGTGCGGTGAGCTGCTCACCGACTGGGGTCTGAGCAGCGGCTGCGACCCGGTGCCATGGCGGATCGGGGCGGCGGAGGCATGGCTCGCACAGGGCAACCACGACCAGGCCCGGATCCTGGTCTACCAGCAGCTCAGCCGTCCGCACACGGACGGTGCCCGGGCCCGCGGGCAGTCGCTGCGCCTCCTGGCGGCCACCAGCTCGGCCAAGCGGCGGCCGCAGTTGCTGGGGGAGGCGGTGGGGCTGTTCACCGAGCAGGAGGACAAGTACGAGCTGGCCCGCACGCTGTGGGACCTCAGCCAGGCGTACCACGCGCTCGGCGAGAAGAAGCAGGCCCGCCGGACCATGCGCCGGGCCTGGCACGTGGCGAAGATGTGCGAAGCGGCGTCGCTGTACGAGGAGTGGCTGCCGGCCGACGACCCGTCCCAGGCCACGGTGCTGATGCCGAAGTCGGTCACCGGGATCGAGCGGTTGACGCACTCCGAACGGCGGGTCGCGTCGCTGGCCGCCATGGGCTACACCAACCGGGAGATCGCCGGGAAGCTGTACGTCACGGCCAGCACCGTGGAGCAGCATCTGACCCGGGTGTTCCGCAAACTGGACATCAAGCACCGGGAGCAGCTGCCCACCGAACTCTACGCCGACCGCATGGAGTTGGCGTGACGACGGACGGCCGTGTCCCGGGAGGCCCCGGGACACGGCCGTCGTGGCTGTGCGGTGCGGGCGGTGTCAGCGCTTGACCGCGAGCGTGATGCCATCACCCATGGTGAGCATGGTGATCTCGACGCGCGTGTCCTCGCGCAGCAGCTTGTTCACCTCGCGCAGGGCGGTGGTGTCGGCGTCCTGCGCGGCCGGGTCCGTCACCCGGCCGAAGAAGAGGGTGTTGTCCAGGACGATGAGCCCGCCGCGCCGGAGCAGCGCCAGCGACTCCTCGTAGTAGTGGGCGTATCCGGTCTTGTCCGCGTCGATGAAGACCAGGTCGAACTCCCGGCCCTCCCGCCGCAGTCCGGCCAGGGTGTCCTTCGCGTCACCGATGCGCACATCGATGCGGTCCGCCACTCCGGCCCGCTCCCAGAACGGGCGGCCGAGCCCCGGCCACTTCGGCGTGATGTCGCAGGTGATCAGCGCGCCGTCGGCCGGCAGCGCCCGCGCCATGCACAGTGTGCTGTATCCGGTGAAGGTGCCGATCTCCAGCACCGCACGGGCGCCGACGAGCCGCACCAGCAGCCCGAGGAGCTGGCCCTCCTCGGGCATCACCTGCATGGCCTGTGCGGCCGGCAGACCGGCGGTCTCCGCCCGCAGCCCGGCCAGGACCTCGTCATCGCGCAGGGACAGTTCCCGTACATAGCCGAGAATTTCCTCGGTCACATCGACTTGCTGAGCCATCGGATTGCCGCACCCCGCAAAGGTGAAAGGGAAGGTCCAGAGAAAGTCAATGCGACCGATGCTATGAATCTGCCGACGCGGCGCGCAATGGCCTCTTCCAGAATTCCGGCACTCATATTCCGGCTGAGGGGGGTCTAGGGGGGATCCTTAGGGGATTTGCGCGATCGCCCGGAGAATATCGTGAACGCGGAAGCGCGTGTCATGGTCGGCACGTTGTTCACAACGCGCTGCGGAGGCGATGAATGAGCGGACATGCGGAAGCGCCGCGGCTGATGGTGCTGGGCGCAGGAACGATGGGACTGGGAATCACCTCGCTCGCCGTCGGCCACGGAATCCCGGTGACGGTCGTCGAGGTGGACGAGGCCAGGGCCGGCCGGACGCGGGCCGCCGTCACCGAACGGCTCCGCATGGCCCAGCTCATGGGAGCCCTGCCGGCCGGCCGCCCGCGGGGCGAGCTGACGGTCACCGGGTCCCCGGCCGACGGCCGGGACGCCACCGCCGTGGTGGAGGCCGTCACCGAGGACATCCCCACCAAGGCCAAGGTGCTCGAGGCGGTCGCCGGGCTCACCGGAGCCCAGGTGCCGCTGATCTCGAACACCTCGTCCATCCCGATCGACGAACTGGCCGGTTTCATCGCCGATCCGGCGCGGCTGGTCGGCACCCACTTCATGAACCCGCCCTATCTGATCCCCACGGTGGAGGTGATCCGCGGCCCCCGTACCGGGGAGGCGGTGATGACCGCCGTGACGGATCTGCTGCGTGTGCTGGAGCGCAAGCCGGTCGTCGTCGGCGACGGGCCGGGGTTCGTCACCAGCCGGGTGCTGCACCCGATGATCAACGACGCGATCCGGGTGGTGCAGGAGGGCACGGCGACCGTGGAGGCCGTGGACGACCTCATGCGGGAGTGCCTCGGCCACCGCACCGGGCCGCTGCGCACCGCGGATCTGATCGGCCTGGACAACCTCGCCGACTCGCTGCGCGTGCTACAGATACGCACCGGAGACTCCCGGTGCGCGCCGAGTGAATTGCTGCTGGAGAAGGTCCGCGACGGCCACTTGGGCCGCAAGTCGGGCCGCGGGTTCTACGCATACGGGAAGGAACTGGCGTGACCATCTCATCGAAGCCGGGCAGCCACACCGCCGAGACGGTGGCGCAGGAGGTGCAGCGGTTCCTCGAACAGCGCACCAAGCAGACCTGGGACCCGGACACCGATCTGTTCAGCAGCGGCGCCGTGTCCTCGATGTTCGCCATGGAGCTGGTCGTGCACCTGGAGTCGTCCTTCGACGTGGTGATCAGCGGCCCCGACCTGGCGCTGGACAACTTCCGCACGGTGAACGCGATGACCGCGATGGTCCTTCGGCTGCGCGAGGCACAGCCGTGACCGACGCCGCCACCAGCCACGCGGAACTGGTCAGCGGATTGATCGGCGACCGGGCCGACGCCTGGGACGTGGCCGGGGAGCTGCCCCGCGACCTGCTGGTCAAACTCGGCGCCTCCGGAGTGCTGTGCGCACAGGTCGGCCCCGAACACGGCGGCACCGGCCTGGACAGCCGGGCCAACGGGGAGCTCACCGCGCGGGTCGGCGCCCGGTGCAGCTCCCTGCGCAGCGTGATGACCTCGCAGGGCATGGCGGCCTGGACCGTGCGGAGGCTCGGCGGCCCGGAGCAGTGGGACACCTTCCTGCCCCGGCTGACCTCCGGCGACCTGGCGGCGGTCGCGTTCAGCGAGCCCGGGGCGGGCAGCGACCTGTCGGCCATGGAGACCGAGATCGCCGACGACGGCGCACACGTGGTCGTCACCGGGCGGAAGGTGTGGATCACCGCAGCCCACTACGCCGATCTGCTGGTGGTGTTCGGGACATACCGGGGCGGTGCCACGGCCGTGGTCGTTCCCGCCGGGGCCCCCGGGGTCCGCATCACACGGGTGCCGAACCCGCTGGGCTGCCGCGCCGCCGGCCACGCGGACATCACCCTGGACGCGGTCCGGGTGCCCGCCGACCACGTACTCGGTGGCACCGGGCTGCCGCTGCCGCTCGCGACCACCGCCGCGCTCACCTACGGGCGGATGTCCGTGGCGTGGGGGTGTGTCGGCATCCTGCGCGCATGCCTGGACGCCGCCGCGGCGCACACCGCCACCCGGGAGCAGTCCGGCCGCGTACTCGCCGAGCACCAGTTGGTGGCCCGGCACCTGGCCGAGCTGTATGTCGCGGAGCGACACGCCACCCGGGCCTGCGAACACGCCAGCGCCTCCTGGGACACCGGCTCGCCCGACATGGCGGTGGACGCGGTGCACGCGAAGTACGTGGCCTCGCGCGAGGCGGCCGAGGGCGCGGCCCGCGCCGTACAGCTCCTGGCGTCCGCCGCGGCCTCCGACGGCCATGTGGTGGCCCGGGCGTACCGCGACGCGAAGCTGATGGAGGTCATCGAGGGCACCAGCGAGATCTGCCAGCTCATCCTGGCCCAGCACACGCGGAAGCCGACCCAGCACACCCGGAGGAAGGTGCAAGTATGACGGAGGGGAAGCCCGTGAGCGGGAGCGAGCCGCCGACGGCCGTCAAATGTCTGGTCTGGGACCTGGACAACACCCTGTGGCGCGGCACCCTGCTCGAGGACGGCGAGGTGCTGCCGTTCGAGTGGGTGCGCGATGTCATCACCACCCTCGACGAGCGTGGCATCCTCCAGTCGGTCGCCAGCAAGAACGACCACGACCACGCCTGGGCGCGCCTGGAGGCGCTGGGCCTCGCCGAGTACTTCGTCCTGCCGCACATCAGCTGGGGGCCCAAGTCGGAGGCGGTGCGCGCGATCGCGGAGCGGCTGAACTTCGCGCACCGCACCATGGCCTTCGTGGACGACCAGCCGGCCGAACGAGCCGAGGTCGCGTACCGGCTCCCCGAGGTGCGCTGCTACCCGGCCGAGGACGTGGCCGGGCTCACCGGACTGCCCGAGTTCAGCCCCGCCGTGGTCACCGTGGACTCGCGGCAGCGCCGGACCATGTACCAGTCGGGGTTCCGCCGGGACGCCGAGCGGGCCGAGTTCAGCGGCCCCGACGAGGAGTTCCTGCGCACCCTGGACATCCGGATGGCCATCGCCCGCGCCACCGAGCGGGAGCTGTCCCGGGTCGAGGAACTGACCCTGCGCACCAGCCAGATGAACGCCACCGGGGTGCACTACCCCGACTCCGTACTGCGCGGACTGCTCACCGACCCCGCCCACGAGGTGTTGGTCATCACGATGGCCGACCGGTTCGGCCCGCACGGGGCCGTCGGCATCGTGCTGCTGGAGAGGCACCCGAAGGTGTGGCATCTGAAACTGCTCGCCACCTCCTGCCGAGTGGTCTCCTACGGTGCCGGGTCCACCGTGCTGAACTGGCTGGCCGATCAGGCGGCGCGGGCCGGAGTGCATCTGGCCGCCGACTTCCGGCGCACCGACCGCAACCGGATGATGGAGGTCGCCTACCGCTTCGCCGGGTTCGCCGACACCACCTGCGGGTGCACCTCCGCCCTCGCGGTTCCCGGCGAGGAGGGGGTCGAACGCCTCCACCTCACCCCCGCGGTCCAGCCGGCCCCGACGACGCTGCGGCTGACCGCGCCTGAACTCGCCGACGCGGCGCTGCCGCACTCCCGCTGACCGGCGGGTGCTTCCGCCCCGGATCCTCGCGTTCGCCTCTGACTGGTTTGGGTGATCACTGTGCTTGTGCTCGGGCTCAACGGCAACTTCTCCGCCGCGGACACCGATGTGGTGCCGCAGCTGGGCGAGGTCTTCTTCCACGACTCGGCGGCCTCCTTGATCCGCGACGGCGAACTCGTGGCCGCGGTGGAGGAGGAGCGGCTCAACCGGATCAAAAAGACGACGAAATTTCCCCTCAACGCGGTCCGCGAGTGCCTGGCCCTGGCCGGTGCGCGGCCCGAGGACGTCGACGCGGTCGGCTACTACTTTCCCGAGAACCACATCGACACCGTCCTCAACCACCTCTACACCGAATATCCGCGGGTGCCGCTGCGCTACTCCCGGGAGCTGATCCGGGAGCGGCTGAAGGAGGGCCTGGACTGGGACCTGCCGGACGAGAAGCTGGTGTACGTACCGCACCACGAGGCACACGCGTACTCCTCGTATCTGCACTCCGGCATGGACTCGGCCCTGGTCCTGGTGCTGGACGGGCGTGGCGAGCTGCACTCCGGCACCGTCTACCGGGCCGAGGGCACACATCTGGAGAAGCTGGCCGACTACCCCGTGCCCAAGTCACTGGGCGGGCTCTATCTGAACGCCACCTATCTGCTCGGCTACGGCTTCGGCGACGAGTACAAGGTGATGGGCCTGGCCCCCTGGGGCAACCCCGAGACCTACCGCGACACCTTCTCCAAGCTCTACACCCTCCACGACAACGGCGAGTACGAACTGCACGGCAACATCATGGTGCCGAACCTGGTCAGCCCGCTGTTCTACGCCGAGGGCTTCCGCCCGCGCCGCAAGGGCGAGCCGTTCACCCAAGAGCACCGCGACTTCGCCGCCGCGCTCCAGGAGACGGTCGAGAAGATCGTGCTCCACATCCTCCAGCACTGGGCGAAGACCAGTGGCCTGTCGCGCCTGTGCTTCGGCGGCGGCGTCGCCCACAACTCCAGCCTCAACGGTCTGATCCTGAAATCCGGGCTGTTCGACGAGGTGTTCGTGCACCCCGCCTCGCACGACGCGGGCGCGGGCGAGGGCGCCGCCTACGCCGCGGCGGCCGGCCTCGGCACCCTCCAACGGCCGAAGAAGCGACTGGTCAGCGCGAGCCTCGGCCCGGCGCTGGGCGACCGGGAGCAGATCAGGTCCCGGCTGGCCGACTGGGCGCCGCTGATCGATGTGGAGTTCCCCGACGACGCCGTGGAGACCGCGGCCGGACTCCTCGCCGGGGGAGAGGTGCTCGGCTGGGCGTACGGCCGGTCCGAGTTCGGGCCCCGCGCCCTGGGCCACCGCAGTATCGTCGCGGACGCACGCCCCGAGGAGAACCGCACCCGCATCAACGCGATGGTGAAGAAGCGCGAGGGCTTCCGCCCGTTCGCCCCCGTCGTGACCGCCGAAGCCGCCCCCGACTACTTCGACCTCTCCGGCGCGGAGGGCCACCACGAGTTCATGTCCTTCGTGGTGCCGGTGCTGCCGCAGCGGCGTACCGAGCTCGGCGCGGTCACCCACGTGGACGGCACCGCCCGGGTGCAGGTCGTCTCGGTCGAGTCGGGCGAGCGGTTCCACCGCCTGGTGCGCCGGTTCGGCGAGCTGACCGGCACCCCGGTGCTCCTCAACACCTCCTTCAACAACAACGCCGAACCCATCGTGCAGAGCCTCGACGACGTGGTGACCAGCTTCCTGACCACCGATCTGGACGCCCTGGTGGTGGAGGACTGCCTGGTGCGCGCCAAGCCCTCGCCCGACCTGGGCGCCCTGGTGCCGCGATTCCGCCCGGTGACCCGGCTGGTCGAGCGCACGGCGGCCGGTCCGGACGCCTCGGCGGGAGCGAAGACCCATGAGATCTCCCTCGACTACGACGGAGGCCCGACCGCGAAGGTGTCGCCCGAGCTGTACGAACTGCTCGGCGCGGTGGACGGCACCACCACGCTCGGGGACCTGGCCAAGACCGTCGTGGGCGGGCTGTCGGAGGCACTGGCCACCGAGGTGTTCGGCCTGTGGGAGCAGCGGTTCCTCACCCTGGCCCCGGCCGGGGGCACAGGGCCCTCGGCGGACGACGCCGCGCGGGGGCGCTGACCCGATGGCGGCGGACCCGATCACCGAAGTGCACCGGGAGATCACCCGGCTGCTGACGAAACTGGGCCGAGACTCCGGCACCCGCCCGGACGCCCTCGTGGAGGCGTGCGTCGCCTGCCTGGAGGCCGCCCAGTGCACCTCGGCCGCCGCCACCGGCCGGGAACACCCATACACCGGCGCCCAGGAGGCGCTGCACGCGGTCAACGCGGCGGCCCTGGCCATCAGATACGCCCTGGTCAAGGCGGGTGACGAACGCCGCCGCGCGGCACGGGCGGGCGAGGGCGTCACCTGAACGCTCCGCTGGGTGTGCCGTGGTACCGCGGCCCTCCAGGGTGCGAAACCAACTGGTCCCTTTCCCCGAGCGGCTCGGGGGAAGGGACCAGTCGTGTCCAGGCGTGGGAGCGCCCTACGACAGGGCGGGGGGCGGGCTCAGCTGTGTTGCCAGGTCGTCCACCAGCACGGGGAGTTCGTCTTCGTCCCTCGCGATGCCGAACAGGTAGAAGTCCGGGCGTACCAGCACCGCCAGCGCGTCCATCTCCGACAGGTAGGGCAGGTACCGGCCCTCCACGTCCAGTGTGTCCCGTGGCCTCAAGGAAGCCGTGGGCGTGTCCGCGGGGACCATGCGCACCAGGCGGGTGCCGATGCTGTCGAGGAACTTCAGGCGTCGCGCGTCCAGTGCCGGGACCACGTCCTCGGTGTGGAGGAGGACGAAGCCGGTGCCCACCACGTCGTCGAAGAGGCCGGTGGTCCCCGCGCGGCGCACTCGCCACTGGGGGCCCGCCTGGCCGGCGTACGGTGCGGGGCGGCCCTGGTCGTCCCGGTGCAGCAGCCCGTCCACGAGCGGCTTCACCACGGAGCGGCGGGCGGCGCTCGGGCCGATGTTGCGTTTGCGCGCCGCCAGCATGGCCGCGTCGCGGTCCGCCGCCGCGGCGGGGTCCGCCATGCACACCACCCGGCCCAGACCGACCGACATCTCCACCGCGTGCCGCACGTGTGCCCGCCGCTCGGTGGTGTAGGTGTCCAGCAGCGTCGGCGCCGCGTGGCCGCCCAGGACCAGGTCCAGTTTCCAGGCCAGATTGGCCGCGTCACGGAATCCGGAGCACATGCCCTGCCCCGCGAACGGCGGCATGAGGTGTGCCGAGTCCCCGGCCAGCAGCATCCGTCCGGTCCGCCAGCGCTCCGCCCAGCGGGCCTGGAAGGTGTAGACCGCGTGCCGGTCCAGGACGCCGTTGTCGGGCGTCACATCGAACAGCCGCAGCAGTTCCCAGGCGCTCTCCACGGTGCCGAAGTGCTCGGGGTCGTCCGCCGGCACCCGCATGAACTCGTACCGCCGGTGGCCGGGGCCCGCGGACACCGCCGTCCGGGGGCGCGCCGGATCGCAGATCTCCAGGTTGTTCGGCCGGAACTCGCGGTGCTCGTGCAGCCGCACATCGCAGATCAGCCAGTCGTACGAGAAGTCGAGGTCCGTCATGGTGGTGCCGACCCCCGTCCGCACCAGGCTGTTCGCGCCGTCGCAGCCGACCACCCACAGCGCGGTGAGGTCCGTCTTGTCCCCGTCCGGACCGACCACGGTCAACGTCACGTGGTCGCCGTCGTCGGCGAGTCCCACCGCCTCGTATCCGCGCAGGATCCGCAGCGGCGGCAGTGTCGCCCCGTGCTCGATCAGCGCCGACTCCAGGGCCGGTTGATACGCCGACAGCGCCTCCGGCCAGGTGCAGTGGCCACGGTCGGCCACCTCGTGGTCGATCAGCGTCTCGCCCTTCGTGTTCTGCCAGGCGTGGTCCCGCGCGGGTTCGGTGAACTTGTCGAGCGAGTCGCCGATCCCGGCCGAGGCCAGGATGCGCGCGGCCTCGCTGTCGAACCCGACCGCCCGGGGATGCCGGTACGGCTCCGGCCAGCGCTCCACCACCGTCACCCGCCGGCCGCGCTGGGCCAGCAGCACCGACAGCAGCTGGCCCACCGGTCCGTATCCGACGATCAGCACCTCGGCCTCGAGGCCGTCCATTTCCCGCGCGGTGTCCACCGCCGTCTCCTTCCCGCTCATGCGCCCGCCAGGATCAGCTCGACCACGTCCTGGAATTCATCCGCTTTCACCAGCACCTTGGTGCGCTCCACCCCGTCCTCGACGGTGAAGTAGCGCCTGCCGATGAGCACGATCTTTCCGTTGTCCGTGGCCCGGCTGCGGAAGGTGGTTCCGGCGAGCACCGAGTCCTGGGCGTAGTCGTCCAGGCTGTCCAGCCGCACCGCGTCCCAGCCGGAGGGGTCGGCCAGCTCCGGCCGGAACCGGTACACCGGCTGCCAATCGCTCTCCTTGGGCCGCCGTTCCACCACGCGGTAGCCGTCGTGTTCGGTCACGCGGTACGAGCAGCCGTACTGGTGCTGCTCCTCCTCGGACAGGTACAGCGGCTCCGCGTACGACGGCCCGGGGAAGCCGACGTCCACGAGATGGGTCTGCCCATCGAGGTGGACCAGGTCGAAGGTGTGCTCCCGCTCCGGGCCGAAGGTCCCGTTCGCCTGCCGCACCGCCGCGGCCACCATGCGCACGTCGTAGCCGAGTTCCGCCAGCAGCGTGTGGAACAGCCGGTTGAGCTCGTAGCACACTCCGCCATGGCCCTCGGTCACCACATGCTCGAACACCAGGTCCAGCGGGACGTTCGTCAGGTGGCGCGAGGCCGGGAGCCGGTCGGGGGCCGTGGAGTTGTCGTACGGGACCGCCATCAGATGCCGCTTGTGCAGATGGCGGAGGGTGTCGAGGGTCGGTGGGGGCGTCCCCTCCACCCCGATGCGCCGCAGATACTTCGCCACGTCGAACATGCTGTCAGTCACCTCTCCGTGCTCTGGTCGTCGTCTTCCGCCGCTTTCCGGGCTGCCACGGGGCTGTCCGTGGCGGGCGCTTCCAGCGCGAGCTGGTCCTGGAGGTGTTCGGCGGCCATCGACGGGGTGGGGTAGTCGAAGAGCATCGCCGCCGCGAGCTGGAGGCCGGTGGCCGCGTTGAGGCGGTTGCGCAGCTCCACCGCGGTCAGCGAGTCGAACCCGATCTCGAAGAGGGCGTCGTCCGGCCCCACCGCGTCCGGGGTGGCGTGTCCGAGGACGGCCGCCGCTTCGGCACGGACGAGTTCGGTGAGGCGCTGGTGCTGCTGGGTCGGGTCGAGGGCGGCCAGCTGCTGGGCGAGGGACGGGGCGTCGTCCTCGGGCTGGGCCGTGGTGTGGGCGGTGGGGCGGTGGTGGCCGCGTATGAGGGTGCGCAGCAGGGGCGGGAGGGTGTGCGGGCTGGTGTTCTTCTGGAGGGCGGCGAGGTCGAGTGTGAGGGGGACGAGGTGAGGGCGAGGGGTGGCGAGCGCGGTGTCGAGGAGGCGCATGCCGTCGGCGTCGGTCAGGGGGACGACGCCGCTGTCACGGGTGCGTTGCTGCTGGGCGGTGGTCATACCGGCGGTCAGGGCGCTGGTGGTTTCCCACAGGCCCCAGGCGAGGGAGGTGGCGGGGAGCCCGGCGGCGTGGCGCTGCTGGGCGAGGGCGTCGGCGTAGGTGTTGGCGGCGGCGTAGTTGGCCTGGCCGGGGGTGCCGAGGGTGCCGGTGGCGGAGGAGTAGACGACGAAGGCGGCCAGGTCGAGGTCGCGGGTGAGGTCGTGGAGATGGGTGAGGGCGTCCACCTTGGGGCGCAGGACGGTGTCGAGGCGCTGCGGGGTGAGGTCGGTGAGCAGGGCGTCGTCGAGGGTCCCCGCGGTGTGGACGACGGCGGTGAGGGGGTGGTCGGCCGGGATGTCGGCGAGGACGGCGGCGAGGTGGTCGCGGTCGGCGGTGTCGCAGGCGGCGATGCGGACGTGGGCGCCGGTCTCGGTGAGTTCGGCCAGCTCGCCGGCGAGGTCCGTGGCGCCGGGTGCGTCGGGGCCCTGGCGGCTGACCAGGAGGAGGTGGCGCGCGTGGTGGTGGGTGATGAGGTGGCGGGCGGTGAGGGCGCCCAGGGTTCCGGTGCCTCCGGTGATGAGGACGGTTCCCTCGGGGTCGAGGGTGAGGGGCTCGGGCGTGATGGCGGGTGCGGGCGTCAGATGGGGGGTGTAGGCGGTGGCGTCGCGGAGGGCGAGTTGGGCCTCGGCGGTGGCGAGTGCGGTGGGCAGGGTCCGGTGGGAGTGGTCGTCGGTGTCGATGAGCTGGATACGGCCGGGGTGCTCGGACTGGGCCGAGCGGACCAGGCCCCAGACGGCGGCCGCGGCCGGGTCGGTGACCTCGGCGGTGTCGTGGACGGCCATGGCGCCGTGGGTGAGGACGACCAGGCGGGTGTCCGCGAGTTCGGGCCGGTCCACCCACTGCCGCAGCAGGTCCAGGACCCGGGCGCAGAGCGCGTGCGTACGGTCGATGGGCCCGGCCTTCTCCGGCACCCATGCGGACACGTCGGCGACGAACACGGCGGGCCGCTCCCCGGCCTCCGCGATCTCCACGGCCTCCGCGGCCTCGGAGACATCGGCATGGCCCGGCGGGGAATCCGGGAGTCGGCTCTCCCCGAGCGTGGCCCACCGCGCTTCCGCGGCGTCGAGCCCGCGCTCGGCCCAGTCGACCGCCCACAGCGCATTGCCGCCCGACGAGGCCGACAGGGCGCGCAACTGGTCGGGCGTGGTCTCCCGGAGCTGGAGGGAACCGATCGTGGCCACCGGCACGCCCTGCGGGTCGGTGATCCGTACGCACAGCCCGTCCCCGTCGGACACCGTCGCCCGCACCCGCACGGCGGTGGCGCCCACGGCGTGGAGCCGCACATCGGTCCACGCGAACGGCAGCATCGTGGGCCGCTCACCGTCGGACTGGAAGCAGAAGTTCCCGGCGTGCAGGGTGGCGTCCAGCAACGCCGGGTGGATGCCGAACCGCCCGGCCACCCCGGTCTGCTCCTCCGGCACGGCCACCTCGGCGAACACCTCGTCGTCCCGCTTCCATACCGCCCTCAGACCGCGGAACGCCGGGCCGTACTCGTACCCGACCTCGGCCAGATGCTCGTAGAACCCCTCGAGGGCGACGGGCTCCGAGCCCTCGGGCGGCCATGGCTGAGCGGCCTCGGGCGCCGGGGCTGTGGTGCCGGTAGCCCCTCCGGTGAGGGTGCCGGTGGCGTGTTCGGTCCACTGCCGCGTGCCCTCCGGGCGCGAGTAGACCCCCACCTTGCGGCGCCCGCGGTCCTCGCCGCCGACGAGCACCTGGACGTGCAGGGTGCCCTCGTCCGGCACCGTCATCGGCCGGCTGATGACCAGCTCTTCCAGGATGGGGGTATCCGCCTCGTCCCCGGCGCGCACCGCCAGCTCGACCATGGCCGTACCCGGGAGCAGGACGGTGCCGGAGACGGCGTGGTCGGCCAGCCAGGGATGGCTGCGCACGGAGAGACGTCCGGTGAGCAGCACACCTCCGGTGTCGGGCACGCTCACCACGGCCCCGACCAGCGGATGGCCGGTGTCCTCCAGCCCCACGGCACGGACATCGCCCGGACCGCCGCGGTCCAGCCAGAACGTCTCGTGTTCGAAGGGGTAGGTGGGGAGCGAGGTTCGGGAGGGTTGTGATCCGGTGTACGCGGTGGGCCAGTCCATTGGTGTTCCCCTGGTGGACAGTTCGGCGAGGTGGGTGAGGAAGCGGGTGGGGGTGTCGTCGTCGCGGCGGAGGGTGCCGGTGA
>NZ_JACVYG010000094.1:0-18345 GCF_014712245.1 Streptomyces sp. 5-10 | reverse complement strand
TGGAGACCTCGTGGGAGGCGTTCGAGCGGGCTGGTATCGACCCGGCGTCGCTGCGCGGCAGTCAGATCGGTGTCTATGTGGGAGCCGCGACCTCCGGCTACGGAATGGGGCTGAACGAGATCCCCGAGGGGCTGGAAGGGCAGCTGCTGACGGGCAGTGCCACTTCCGTGGTGTCGGGCCGCATCTCCTACACCCTCGGCCTCGAGGGACCCGCGCTGACGGTGGACACGGCGTGCTCGTCGTCTCTGGTCGCCCTCCACCAGGCCGCGCAGGCGCTGCGCCAGGGCGAGTGTGAGATGGCGCTCGCCGGTGGTGTGACGGTGATGGTTTCACCGGACGCCTTCGTGGAGTTCAGCCGGCAGCGCGGTCTGGCCCCTGACGGCCGGTGCAAGCCGTTCGCGGACGCGGCGGACGGCACGGGCTGGTCCGAGGGTGTGGGCATGCTGCTCGTGGAGCGGCTGTCGGACGCCCGGCGCAACGGNCCGAGGTGGACGCGGTGGAGGCCCACGGCACCGGCACCATGCTCGGTGACCCGATCGAAGCGCAGGCGCTGCTGGCGACGTACGGCAACGACCGGCCGGAAGGCCGCCCGCTCTGGCTCGGCGCGCTGAAGTCGAATATCGGTCATACGCAGGCCGCGGCGGGTGTGGCTGGTGTGATCAAGATGGTGATGGCGATGCGCCACGGTGTGCTGCCGAAGGTGCTGCACGTGGACGAGCCGTCGCGGCAGGTGGACTGGTCGGCGGGTGAGGTGCGGCTGCTGACCGAGACCACCCCGTGGCCGGAGACGGGGCAGCCGCGCCGGGCCGGTATCTCCTCCTTCGGCGTGAGCGGCACCAACGCGCACACCATCATCGAACAGGCCCCGGTGTACGACGAGGCGGTGCCGGACGAGGCCCCCGCCGAGGACCACGGCGTCCTTCCCTGGGCGCTCTCCGCCCGGAGCCCGGAAGCCCTGCGCGCCCAAGCCGAACGGCTGAGGTCGTATCTGATGGAGCGCACCGAACTGGGCGCGCTGGATGTGGGTTACTCATTGGTGGCGACGCGCTCGGCCCTCGAACACCGTGCGGTGATCACGGCCGCGGATCGCGCGGAACTGCTTCGCGGACTCGAGGCTGTCGCGGCCGGTGACAACACCCCGGGAGTGGTTCAGTCCGTCGCGCGCACTTCGGGTTCGACGGCGTTCTTGTTCTCTGGTCAGGGTGCGCAGCGTCTTGGCATGGGGCGGGAGTTGTACGAGGCGTTCCCGGTGTTCGCCCGTGCGCTGGACGAGGTGTGCGCGCACATGGACGTGGCTCTGGACCGGCCGCTGCGGGATGTGATGTTCGCGGCCGAGGGCAGTGCGGACGCCGAACTGCTGGACCAGACGGCGTTCACCCAGCCCGCGCTCTTCGCCGTCGAGGTGGCGTTGTTCCGGTTGCTGGAGCACTGGGGTGTGACCCCGGATGTGCTGATCGGCCACTCGATCGGTGAGATCGCGGCCGCGCATGTGGCGGGGGTGTTCTCGCTGGAGGACGCGTGCGCGCTGGTGGCCGCCCGTGGCCGGTTGATGCAGGCGCTGCCCGAGGGCGGCGCCATGGTGGCGGTGCAGGCGTCGGAGGAGGAGATCGCTCCGTCGCTGGCCGGTCGTGAGGCCGAGGTGAGCATTGCCGCTGTCAACGGCCCGACCGCTGTCGTGATCGCCGGTGATGAGGGCGCGGTGCTGGAGCTGGCCGCGCAGTGGGTGGAGCAGGGGCGTAAGACGCGTCGGCTGCGGGTGAGCCACGCCTTCCACTCGCCGCGTATGGACGCGATGCTGGACGACTTCCGGAAGGTCGTCGACGGGCTGTCGTTCACCCCGCCCTCGATCGCGCTGGTTTCCAACGTGTCGGGCAAGTCGGCGGGTGCCGAGGTGTGCTCGCCGGAGTACTGGGTGCGGCACGTACGGGAGGCCGTGCGGTTCGCGGATGGAGTACGGACACTGGAGGCTCAGGGCGTGACCACCTTCCTGGAGGTGGGCCCCGATGGTGTGCTCTCGGCGATGGCACGAGAGTGCCTGACGGCGGAGGAGGCATCGGCCTCGGTCGTCGTGCCGGCGCTGCGCAAGGACCGCCCTGAGTCCCAGGCGTTGACGACGGCGCTCGCCGAACTCCACGTCCACGGCGTCACCGTCGACTGGAAACACCTCTTCTCCGGGCGCGGCGCACGGAAGGTCGAGCTGCCCACCTATGCCTTCCAGCGACAGCGCTACTGGCTGGAGAACTCGGGCAGGGCGACGGGCGGCTCCGCCGCCGACAGCGTGGACGCCCGGTTCTGGGAAGCCGTTGAGCGCGAGGACCTGGGGGCGCTGGCCGAGGCGCTGGACATCGACGGGACAGGCTCGCTCGGCGAACTGCTGCCCGCGCTGTCGTCGTACCGTCGGCAGCAGCGTGACCGGGCCACGGTCGAGGGCTGGCGTTACCGCGTCTCCTGGAAGCCGGCCCCGGACCTGGCCACCGTCTCTCTTCCGGGGACCTGGTTGCTGGTCGTGCCCGCTGGTCTGGCGGATGGCGACGTGACCACGTCGATCAGCCAGGGGTTCGAGAAGCACGGCGCCCGGGTGGTACCGGTGGCGGTGGCCGCGGACGCGGACACCGACGGGCTCGCCCAGGCACTGCTCGGCGCGCTCGACGGCGAGTCCGAGGTCGGCGTGATGTCGCTGCTCGCTCTGGATGAGGAGCCGTACGCCGGGCAGCCGGTGGTCGCGGCGGGACTGGCGCTGACGCTGCGGCTGGTGCAGGCCCTGGCGGGGCTGGACATGGACGTTCGGCTGTGGTGCGCTTCGCGGGGCGCGGTCTCGGTGGGGCGTTCGGACCGGCTCACCAGCCCGGTGCAGGCGGAGGTGTGGGGCCTCGGCCGGGTCGCGGCCCTGGAGCATCCGCGAATGTGGGGCGGACTGGTCGATCTGCCCGAGGTACTCGACGAGCGCGCCGTTGGGCGGCTGGCCGGTGTGGTGTCCGCCGAGGGCGCCGAGGACCAAGCGGCTGTTCGGGGCTCCGGAGTGTTCGTTCCGCGGTTGGTGCGTGTCGCGTCGTCGGGTGGTGGAACCTGGCGGCCGAGCGGCTCGGTTCTGGTGACCGGCGGTACGGGGGCGTTGGGCGCGCATGTGGCCCGTTGGGTGGTGGCCGAGGGCGCGGAGCACGTCGTCCTCACCAGCCGTCGCGGCCTGGCGGCCGACGGTGCGCCCCAGCTGAAGGCGGAACTCGAGGCCATGGGTGCGCTGGTCTCGGTGGTCGCATGTGATGTCGCGGACCGCGAAGCGCTCACCGGGGTGCTGGCGGGCATCCCCGAGCGGTTCCCCCTGCGCGGGGTGGTGCACGCGGCCGGTGTGCTGGACGACGGTGTACTGGACGGTCTGTCCGTCGACCGGGTCGCCGGGGTGCTCGGTGTGAAGGCGGAGGGCGCCTGGCATCTGCACGAGCTGACGGCAGATCTGGATCTTGACGCGTTTGTGCTGTTCTCATCGTTCGCCGGCGTCGTGGGCGGCGCCGGCCAAGGGGCTTACGCGGCGGCGAACGCCTACTTGGACGCGCTCGCGGCCCTGCGTCGTGGGGTCGGGCTGGCTGGTACGGCGGTCGCCTGGGGACCATGGGCTGAGGCCGGTATGGCCGCGGAGGGCCGTGCCGAGGAACGGCTGCGGGGCGGCATGGTGTCCCCGATGGCTCCCTCCCTGGCTGTGGCGGCCCTGCGTTGGGCCGTCGGCCATGACGAGGCATCACTCGTCGTCGCGGATGTCGACTGGGAGCGTCTGGCTCCCGGACTGGCCGGGGCCGGCGGTGGCGCTCTCCTCGGTGACATCCCCGAGGTGCGCAAGCACCTGACCACGGTCAACGGCGGTGCCACAACGGAGGCGGCCACATTCGCCGAGACGCTCGTAGGACTCTCGGCGGCCGAGCGGAACCAGGCCGTGCTGGACCTGGTGCGAGGCCACGCGGCCGCCGTACTCGGCCACACCTCGGTGGAGGCGGTCGAGCCCGGCCGGGCCTTCCGCGACCTCGGGTTCGACTCCCTCACGGCGGTCGAGCTGCGCAACCGGCTGGACATCGCGACCGGGCTGCGTCTCCCGGCCACGCTGGTCTTTGACTATCCGAGCGCCGCCGAACTGGCCGACTACCTGGACGCCGAGGCGTTCGGCACCGCCCAGCCGGCCGTGGCCACCGCCGGACCGACGGCCGTTGGCGTGGCCGATGACCCGATCGCGATCGTGGCGATGAGCTGCCACTTCCCCGGGGATGTGGACACCCCGGAGGCGCTGTGGCGGCTGGTCGCCGAGGGCGGTGACGCCATCGCGGGGTTCCCCGCCGACCGCGGTTGGGATCTCGACGGGCTGTACGACCCCGACCCCGAGCGGCTCGGCACGTCCTATGCACGCGAGGGTGGCTTTCTCTACGGTGCCCCGAACTTCGACGCGAGGTTCTTCGGGATCTCGCCGCGTGAGGCGCTTGCGATGGATCCGCAGCAGAGGCTGCTGCTGGAGACGTCGTGGGAGGCGTTCGAACGGGCCGGTATCGCTCCGGAGTCGCTGAAGGGCACCCGAGCGGGGGTGTTCGTCGGGACGAACGGCCAGGACTACACCGGGCTGTGGGCGGACGCGCAGGGTGACCTCGAGGGCCACTTGGGCACGGGCAGCGCGGCCAGTGTGGTGTCGGGCCGCATCTCGTACACCTTCGGTCTCGAGGGGCCCGCGGTGACGGTGGACACGGCGTGTTCGTCGTCGCTGGTGGCCCTGCACATGGCCATGCAGGCGTTGCGGCAGGGCGAGTGTGACCTGGCGCTGGCCGGTGGTGTGTCGGTGATGTCGACGCCGGGTGCGTTCGTGGAGTTCAGCCGGCAGCGTGGGTTGGCGCCGGATGGCCGGTGCAAGCCGTTCGCGGACGGTGCGGATGGCACGGGCTGGGGCGAGGGTGTGGGCATGCTGCTGGTGGAGCGGCTGTCGGACGCGCGGCGCAACGGCCACAAGGTGCTGGCCGTCGTCCGGGGCTCGGCGGTGAACCAGGACGGTGCGTCGAACGGTCTGACGGCGCCGAACGGTCCGTCGCAGCAGCGGGTGATCCGGCAGGCGCTGGCCAGTGCGGGGCTGTCGGCGGCCGATGTGGACGCGGTGGAGGCGCACGGTACGGGTACCACTTTGGGCGACCCGATCGAGGCACAGGCCCTGCTGGCCACCTACGGGCAGGGCCGGCCGGAGGGTCGGCCGCTGTTGCTGGGGGCCATCAAGTCGAATATCGGTCATACGCAGGCCGCGGCGGGTGTGGCTGGTGTGATCAAGATGGTGNGAGCCGTCGCGGCAGGTGGACTGGTCGGCGGGTGAGGTGCGGCTGCTGACCGAGACCACCCCGTGGCCGGAGACGGACCGGCCGCGCCGGGCCGGTATCTCCTCCTTCGGGCTGAGTGGCACCAATGCGCACACCATCATCGAACAGGCCCCCGCTGTGGAGGAGTCCGTGGTCTCGGACACCGTGGCCTCCGGAACGGTCGAGCCGATGACCGTGGTGCCGTGGCTGCTCTCCGGGAAGAGCCAGGAGGCACTGCGGGCGCAGGCCGAGCGGCTGCGCACACATGTGGCGGCCCGGGCCGACCTCGGCGCGCTGGACGTGGGGCACTCGCTGGCGACTCGCTCGGTGTTCGAGCACCGGGCCGTGCTGGTCGGCGAGGACCGCGAAGCCCTGCTGCGCGGCCTTGAGGAGATGGCTCAGGGCGGAATCGGCTCGGGAGTCGTCCAGGGACAGGCCGTAACGGGTGGCAAGACGGCTTTTCTGTTCTCTGGTCAGGGTGCGCAGCGTCTTGGCATGGGGCGGGAGTTGTACGAGGCGTTCCCGGTGTTCGCCCGTGCGCTGGACGAGGTGTGCGCGTATCTGGATGTGGTGCTGGATCGTCCGTTGCGGGAGGTGGTGTTCGCGGCGGAGGGGAGTGCGGATGCGGAGTTGCTGGATCAGACGGCGTTCACCCAGCCCGCGTTGTTCGCGGTCGAGGTGGCGTTGTTCCGGTTGCTGGAGCACTGGGGTGTGACCCCGGATGTGCTGATCGGCCACTCGATCGGTGAGATCGCGGCCGCGCATGTGGCGGGGGTGTTCTCGCTGGAGGACGCCTGCACGCTGATCGCCGCCCGTGGCCGGTTGATGCAGGCCCTTCCCGACGGCGGCGCCATGGTGGCCATCCAAGCGACCGAGGAGGAGGCCGCCGACTCAATCTCCGGCCGCGAGCACGAGATGAGCATCGCCGCGGTCAACGGCCCGTCGTCCGTAGTGGTCTCTGGTCATGTACACGCGGTCCAGGAAGTCGCGGGTGTCTGGGAGGCGAGGGGTCGAAAGACTAAGGGTTTGCGGGTCTCGCATGCGTTTCACTCTTGCCTTATGGACACTATGTTGGACGCGTTCGGCCAGGTGGTCCGCGAGCTCTCCTTCGAGCCGCCGACCACGACACTGGTGTCCAATGTCACTGGTAGGCCGGTTTCCGAGGCAGAGGTGTGCTCACCCGATTACTGGGTGAGGCATGTGCGTGAGGCGGTGCGGTTCGCGGATGGGGTACGCGCGCTTGAGGCGTTGGGTGTGACCAGGTATCTGGAGGTGGGTCCCGATGGTGTACTCACGGGGATGGCCCAGGATTGCCTGGCGGAAGGGACCGGGGACACCTCCGACATGGTCCTCGTTCCCGTGCTGCGCAAGGGCCGCTCCGAGACACGGGCGTTGACGACGGCGCTGGCCGAACTTCACGTCCACGGTGTCCCGTTGGACTGGAAGTCGTTCTTCGCCGGTCGTGGCGCACGGCAGGTCGAGCTGCCGACGTATGCCTTCCAGCACGAGCGGTTCTGGCCCGAGGTGTCCCTCAACCTGGGCAGTCGTGGCGCCTCGGCGGCCGTGGACTCGGTGGACGCGCGGTTCTGGGAGGCGGTGGAGCGCGAGGATCTCCAAGCGCTGGCACACGCGCTCGACATCGACGGCGAGGCCCCGCTGAGCGCGGTGTTGCCGGCTCTGTCGGCGTATCACCGCAGCAGCCGTGATCAGTCGACGATTGATGGCTGGCGTTATCGGGCGTCGTGGAAGCCGGTTCCGGACGCGGCCGAGGGGTCGTTGTCGGGGACGTGGCTGGTGGTGGTTCCGGCGTCGCGTGCCGAGGACGAGCTGGTGGCCGGAGTGGTGTCCGGGCTCGAGCGGCATGGTGCGGGCGTGATGTCGCTGGTGGTGGGCGAGGGGGACCTCGACGCCGAGGCGCTGGCGGAGCGGCTGCGTAAGTCGGTCGCCGACGTGCCTGAGTTGGGCGGTGTGTTGTCGCTGCTGGCTTTGGACGAGGAGCCCTGCCCTGGGCATCCGGCGTTGTCCAGTGGCTTCGCCTCGACGTTGACGTTGGTGCAGGCGTTGGTCGAGGTGGGTGTTGAGGCGCTGTTGTGGTGTGCTTCGCGGGGTGCGGTGTCGGTCGGGCGTTCGGATCGGCTGGCTGGTGTGGTGCAGTCGCAGGTGTGGGGTCTGGGTCGGGTGGTGGGGTTGGAGCACTCGGCGGTGTGGGGTGGTCTGGTCGATCTGCCCGAGGTGCTGGACGACCGTGCGGTGAGCCGGTTGGTGGGGGTCTTGTCGGCCGAGGGCGGCGAGGACCAGGTCGCGGTGCGCGGTTCGGGGGTGTTCGTCCGGCGTCTGGTGAGGGCTGAGGCCGGGGTTGGTGAGGGTACGGAGCGGTCCTGGCGGGTCGGCGGATCGGTGCTGGTGACCGGCGGTACGGGTGCGCTGGGTGCGCGGATCGCGCGGTGGGTGGCGAACCAGGGTGCTGAACATCTGGTGCTGACCAGCCGTCGTGGCCTTGACGCGCCGGGCGCGTCCGAGTTGCGCGATGAGCTCCAGGCCCTGGGCGCCCGGGTGACGGTGGCGGCCTGTGATGTGGCCGACCGCGAGCAACTGGCCGCGGTGCTGGACACCATCCCGGAGGAGTTCCCGCTGAGGGCGGTCTTCCACGCGGCGGGTGTGGAGCAGGCCGCCGAGCTGGCGGGGATGAGTTTGGCGGACGCCGCCTCGGTGGTCTCGGGGAAGGCCACGGGAGCCGGCCACCTGGACGCGTTGCTGGGCGACCGTGAGCTGGACGCGTTCGTGGTGTTCTCCTCGATCGCCGGTGTGTGGGGCAGTGGTGGCCAGGCCGCGTACGGCGCGGCCAATGCCTATCTGGACGCGCTGGTGGAGGACCGCCGTGCGCGGGGTCTCGCCGGTACCGCTGTGGCCTGGGGTCCCTGGGCCGAAAGCGGTATGGCGGCCGGGAGCGAAGGCGAGCAGCTGGCGCGTCGCGGACTGATCAGCATGGCGCCCGACCTGGCGATCGCCGCCTTGCAGGGCGCGATCGTGGGTGACGACGGTGTGGTGACGGTCGCGAACATGGACTGGGAACGATTCGCCCCCGTGTTCACGATGGAGCGGCCGAGCCCGCTCATTGGCGAGCTCCCCGAGGTCGTATCGGTTCTGGAACAGGCCCGTGCCGCCGAAGAAGGCAACGCCGAGGCCGGATCCCGGTTGCGGGAACGGCTCTCCGCACTGGCTCCTGGTGAGCGGGAGCGCGCCGTGCTGGATCTGGTGCGAAGTCACGCGGCCGCGGTTCTCGGTTTCTCGGGAATGGAAGGCGTGGAATCGGACCGGGCGTTCAAGGAATTGGGATTCGACTCGCTCACGGCGGTAGAATTCCGAAACCGGTTGAACGCGGACACGGGGCTGCGGCTGCCGACCACACTGGTCTTCGACTATCCCAACGCAAGGGCTCTCGCGGAACACGTACGAGCGGGCGTCCTCCCCGAAGAAGGGACTTCCGCCACTCCGCTGATCGCGGATCTGGAAAAACTCGAGGCATCACTCTCCACGGCTGAGCCGGACCATGCCCAGCGCATGGCCATCGCATCCCGACTCCAGGTGCTCCTTGCCAAACTGAATGGTGGCGAGGGCGGAGCGACGGACGCTGAGAACATTACGCAGCGGCTTGACGAGGCGTCGGACGACGATCTCTTCGATTTCATCGAAAATGAGCTCAGCTAAATGTGAACGCCGAGGTGCAGCTCTCTGGCCTCCTTTCATTCTTCAGTCTTCTATGACTCGTAATAGGCAAGGTTTCCATGGTGAACGAAGATAGGCTTCGGGACTACCTCAAGCGGGTAACAGCAGATCTGCACCAAACGCGCCAACGCCTGCGCGAGCTGGAGGCAGGAGAGCAGGAACCCATCGCGATCGTGGCGATGAGCTGCCGTTTCCCGGGCGGTGTGGGGAGCCCCGAGGACTTGTGGCGGCTGGTGGCCGACGGTGGTGATGCCATCTCCGACTTCCCGTCCAACCGCGGGTGGGACGTGGACGGGATGTACGACCCCGATCCCGAGAGCCCGGGCACTTTCTACTCCCGTGAGGGTGGATTTCTTCACGACGCGGCCGAGTTCGACGCGAACTTCTTCGGGATCTCGCCGCGCGAGGCCCTTGCCATGGACCCGCAGCAGCGACTGCTGCTGGAAACCTCATGGGAGGTCTTCGAACGGGCGGGCATCGCTCCGGGGTCGGTGAAGGGCCGTCGGGGCGGTGTCTTCGTGGGGGCCTCGACCTCGGGCTACGGGGCGGACGTCGACGAGTTCCCGGAGGATGTCGAAGGCCACTTGCTGACGGGCACGTCGACCTCCGTCGTCTCGGGTCGTATCTCGTACACCTTCGGTCTTGAAGGACCCGCGGTCACGGTGGACACGGCGTGTTCCTCGTCGCTGGTCGCGCTGCACCTGGCGGTCCAGGCGCTGCGGCAGGGCGAGTGCGACCTGGCGCTTGCCGGTGGCGTCACCGTGATGAGCAGCCCGGCCGCCTTCGTGGAGTTCAGCCGGCAGCGCGGTCTGGCCCCCGACGGCCGGTGCAAGCCGTACGCGGACGCGGCGGACGGCACCGGGTGGTCCGAGGGTGTGGGCATGCTGCTCGTGGAGCGGCTGTCGGATGCCCGGCGCAACGGTCACCAGGTGCTGGCGGTCGTGCGGGGTTCGGCCGTCAACCAGGACGGTGCGTCCAACGGTCTGACGGCGCCCAACGGCCCCTCGCAGCAGCGGGTCATCCGCGACGCGCTGGCGAGCGCCCGACTGGCCCCGTCCGATGTGGACGTGGTGGAAGGACACGGGACCGGTACGTCCCTGGGCGACCCGATCGAGGCGCAGGCCCTGCTGGCGACGTACGGACAGGACCGCCCGGAGGGCCGTCCGCTGCTGCTGGGCGCGGTGAAGTCGAACATCGGCCACACGCAGGCCGCCGCCGGTGTCGCCGGTGTCATCAAAATGGTGATGGCGATGCGGCACGGGGTGCTGCCGCCGACCCTCCATGTGGACGAGCCGTCGCGGCAGGTGGACTGGTCGGCGGGTGAGGTGCGGCTGCTGACCGAGGCCACCGCGTGGCCCGAGACCGGGCAGCCGCGCCGGGCCGGCGTCTCCGCCTTCGGCGTCAGCGGCACCAACGCGCACACCATCATCGAGCAGGCGCCGCCGGTTGAGGAGGAGGCCGAGGAAAGCCCGGTTTCCGACGGTGACACGGGGGTGGCCACGTGGCTGCTGTCGGGTCGTGGCCCGGACGCTCTGCGGGCCCAGGCCGGGCGGCTGAGGTCGTTCCTGCTGGAGCGGTCCGAGTTGAGCCCCCCGGATGTCGGCCATTCGCTGGTGGCCACACGGTCGATGTTCGAACACCGCGCGGTGGTGTCGGGTGCGAACCGTGCGGAACTCCTCGCCGGACTCGAAGCCGTCGCCGCGGGCGAGGTCGCTCCTGGCGTGCTCCAAGGCGTTGCGGGGACGGACGTCAGGACGGCGTTCCTCTTCTCCGGCCAGGGCGCGCAGCGCCTTGGGATGGGCCGTGAGCTGTATGACCGCCACCCCGTGTTCGCCCAGGCGCTGGACGAGGTGTGCGCGCGGCTGGACACGGTGCTGGACCGTCCGCTGCGTGAGGTGGTGTTCGCGGCGGAGGGGAGCGCGGATGCCGGGCTGCTGGATCAGACGGCGTTCACCCAGCCGGCGCTGTTCGCGATCGAGGTGGCGCTGTTCCGGCTGCTGGAGCACTGGGGCGTCACCCCGGATGTGCTGATCGGCCACTCCATCGGTGAGATCGCCGCCGCCCACGTGGCCGGGGTGTTCTCGCTGGAGGACGCGTGCACGCTGGTGGCCGCCCGTGGCCGGCTGATGCAGGCACTGCCCGAGGGCGGCGCCATGGTGGCGGTCCAGGCGTCGGAGGAGGAGATCTCCGGATCGCTCACCGGCCGTGAGGCCGAGGTGAGCATCGCGGCCGTCAACGGCCCGACCGCCGTGGTCATCGCCGGTGACGAAGCCGCTGTGCTGGAGATCGCCGCCCAGTGGTCGGAACAAGGACGCAAGACGAGTCGGCTGAAGGTCAGCCACGCCTTCCACTCCCCGCGCATGGACGCCATGCTGGACGACTTCCGCCGTGTGGTGCGGGGGCTGTCCTTCCAGACCCCCACCCTGGCGCTGGTCTCCAACGTCACGGGGCAGCCGGTCGCGGCAGACGAGATGTGCTCGCCGGAGTACTGGGTGCGGCATGTGCGGGAGGCCGTGCGCTTCGCCGACGGCATGCGCTCCCTCGCGGCCCAGGGCGTCACCGCCTACCTCGAAGTGGGCCCCGACGGCGTGCTCTCGGCGATGGCGCGGGACTGCCTGACGGGAGAGTCGGCTTCGGCTCCGGTCGTGGTACCGGTCCTGCGCAAGGGCCGCCCCGACGCACAGGCTCTGGTGACCGCGCTGACCGAGGCCCATGCCCACGGTGTGACGGTGAACTGGGAGCAGGTCTTCGACGGGCGGGGCGCCCGCAAGGTCGAGCTGCCGACGTACCCCTTCCAGCGTCAGCGCTACTGGCTGGAGGGCGCGAGCGCGGTGTCCGGCGGTTCCGCCGGGGACAGCGTGGACGCGCGGTTCTGGGACGCGGTGGAGCGCGAGGACCTGGAGGCGCTGGCCGAGGCGCTGGACGTCGACGGCGGTGGTTCGCTCGGCGAGCTGCTGCCCGCGCTGTCCTCGTACCGGCGCCGGCAGCGCGACCGGGCCACGGTCGACGGCTGGCGGTACCGGATCTCCTGGAAGCCGGTCTCAAAGACCCCCGCGGCCACGCTGTCGGGGACGTGGCTCGTGGTCGTCCCCGCTTCCGGTGTCGACGACGCGTTCGCGGAGTCGGCGTCCGCCGCGCTCGAGCGGCACGGTGCCGACGTCGTTCGCGTGGTGGCGGACGAGGCCGAACTCGCCCCCGGCGCGCTGGCCGCACGGCTGCGCGAGATCGCCACCGATCCGTCCGGGATCGGTGGTGTGCTGTCCCTGGTGGGCGTGGACGAGCGGCCCTGCACGGAGCATCCGGAGGTCTCCCGCGGCCTCGCGCTGACACTGATGCTGGTGCGGGCCCTGACCGAGGCGGACATCCAGGCCCGGCTGTGGTGCGGCACCCGGGGGGCCGTGTCGGTGGGCCGCTCCGACCAGCTCGACAGCACCGTGCAGGCGGAAATATGGGGTCTCGGCCGGGTGGCGGCCATGGAGCACCCGCGGATCTGGGGCGGCCTCGTCGATCTGCCCGGGACCCTGGACGAGCGCGCCGCCGCGCGGCTGGTGTGGGCGCTGTCCGCCGAAGGCGGCGAGGACCAGGTGGCGCTGCGCGGCTCCGGAGCGTACGCCCGGCGCCTCCACCGCGTCACGGTGGGCAACGAGTCGGCCGAACGCGCGTGGCGGCCCCGGGGCTCGGTGCTGATCACCGGTGGCACCGGCGCCCTGGGCGCGCACGTGGCGCGCTGGGCCGTGCGCGAGGGCGCCGAACACGTGGTGCTGACGAGCCGTCGCGGCCCGGCGGCCGAAGGCGCCGCCGAACTCACGGCGGAACTCGAGGAACTGGGCGCCGCGGTGACCGTGGCGGCCTGCGACGCCGCCGACCGCGATGCCCTCGCCGCGGTACTGGCCGCCATCCCGGAGCGGTATCCGCTGAGCGCGGTCGTGCACGCGGCGGGCATTCTGGACGACGGTGTGCTGGACGGCCTGACCGTCGACCGGCTCGCCGGGACGCTGGCCGCGAAGGTCGAGGGCGCGCGGCACCTGCACGAGCTGACCGCGGAACTGCCACTCGACGCGTTCGTGCTGTTCTCCTCGTTCGCCGGTGTCGTCGGCAGTGCGGGCCAGGCCGCCTACGCGGCGGCCAACGCCCACTTGGACGCGTTGGCGCAGCAGCGCCGGGCCCAGGGCCTGGCCGCCACCGCGGTCGCCTGGGGCCCGTGGGCCGACGGCGGCATGGCCGCGAGCGGCCGCGCCGGGGAGCGGATGCGCGGAGGGCCACTGCCCCCCATGGCCCCCTCGCTGGCCGTGGACGCGCTGGGCTGGGCCGCGAGCCAGGACGAGGCCGCGCTGGTCGTGGCCGACATCGACTGGACCGGCATGGCCCCGCTGCTGAGCGCGGGCCTCACCGCCCTCGTCAGCGACATCCCCGAGGCGCGCGAACTCCTGACCGACATGACCGGGACCACCGGCCGGCCGGCACCGGGCCACGAGCTGCGGGACCAGCTGGCCGGACGGCCGGACGAGGAGCAGCGCCTCCTCCTGCTGGACCTCATCCGCACCCACGCGGCCTCGGCTCTCGGCCACTTCTCGGCGGAGTCCGTCGAGCCGGGCCGTGCCTTCCGGGACCTCGGATTCGACTCCCTCACCGCCATCGAGCTGCGCAACCGGCTCGACCTGGCCACCGGTCTGAGCCTGCCCGCGACGCTCATCTTCGACTACCCGACCGCCGAGGTGCTCGCCGACCATCTGTGGCGGGAGCTGGGCGGGGCCCACGCGGCGGCGGCCACCTCGGCGGTGGCGGACCGAGTGCGGCCCGATGACGACGACCCCATCGCGATCGTGGCGATGAGCTGCCGCTTCCCCGGTGGCGTCGAGACCCCGCAGGACCTGTGGCGACTGCTGGCCGAGGGCGGCGACGCCATCGCCGGGTTCCCCGGCGACCGTGGCTGGGACGTCGAGGGCATGTACCACCCGGACCCCGAGCACCCGGGCACCTTCTACGCCCGCGAGGGCGGATTCCTCTACGGGGCGCCCCAGTTCGACCCCGGTTTCTTCGGGATCTCGCCGCGCGAGGCGCTGGCCATGGACCCGCAGCAGCGGCTGCTGCTGGAGACGTCGTGGGAGGCGTTCGAGTACGCGGGCGTCAAACCGGCCTCGCTGCGCGGCACCCGGACCGGTGTGTTCGTGGGCACCAACGGCCAGGACTACTCCACGATCATGCTCGACGCCCCCGAGGACTTCGGCGGCCATGTGGGCACGGGCAGCGCGGCCAGCGTGGTGTCCGGGCGCATCTCCTACACGTTCGGCCTCGAGGGGCCGGCCATGACGGTGGACACGGCGTGTTCGTCGTCGCTGGTGGCGCTGCACCTCGCGGCACAGGCGTTGCGCCAGGGTGAGTGCGATCTGGCGCTGGCCGGTGGTGTGTCGGTGATGTCGACACCGGGTGCCTTCGTGGAGTTCAGCCGCCAGCGCGGGCTGGCACCCGATGGCCGCTGCAAGCCGTTCGCCGAGGGCGCGGACGGCACGGGCTGGTCCGAGGGTGTGGGCATGCTGCTCGTGGAGCGGCTGTCGGACGCCCGGCGCAATGGCCACCAGGTGCTGGCGATCGTGCGGGGTTCGGCCGTCAACCAGGACGGTGCGTCCAACGGTCTGACGGCGCCCAACGGCCCGTCCCAGCAGCGGGTGATCCGGCAGGCCCTGGCCAGCGCCGGACTGTCCGCCGCAGAGGTGGACGCGGTGGAGGCACACGGCACGGGGACGACGCTGGGTGACCCGATCGAGGCGCAGGCGCTGCTCGCGACCTACGGACAGGACCGCGCGGAGGGCTGCCCGCTGTGGCTGGGCGCCATCAAGTCCAACATCGGTCATACGCAGGCCGCCGCGGGCGTGGCCGGGGTCATCAAGATGGTGATGGCGATGCGGCACGGGGTGCTGCCGCGGACGCTGCACGTGGACGAGCCGTCGCGGCAGGTGGACTGGTCGGCGGGTGAGGTGCGGCTGCTGACCGAGGCCACCGCGTGGCCGGAGACGGGTCAGCCGCGCCGGGCGGGTGTCTCCTCGTTCGGGCTGAGCGGAACCAACGCGCACACCATCATCGAGCAGGCTCCCGACCTGGAAGAGGCGGAGGCCCCGGAGCAGGCCGGGCCCGGGGCGCCGGTGTCGGCGGCCGTGGTGCCGTGGCTGGTTTCCGGGCAGAGCCGGGAGGCGCTGCGGGCGCAGGCCGAGCGGCTGTACGGGCATCTGGCGGGGCGGGAAGACATCGGAGTGCTGGACGCCGGACACACGCTGGCGGCCAGGACGGTGTTCGAGCACCGTGCCGTGCTGGTGGGTGAGGACCGGGAGACCCTTCTGCGTGGCCTGCGGGCCGTCGCGGAGGGTGGAATCGCCTCGGGAGCCGTCCAGGGGCAGGCCGTGACGGGAGGCAAGTCGGCGTTCCTGTTCTCGGGTCAGGGCGCTCAGCGCCTGGGCATGGGGCGGGAGTTGTACGACGCCTATCCCGTGTTCGCCCGCGCCCTGGACGAGGTGTGCGCGCACATGGACGTGGCTCTGGACCGTCCGCTGCGTGAGGTGATCTTCGCCGCCGAGGGCAGCGCGGACGCCGAGCTGCTGGACCAGACGGCCTTCACCCAGCCCGCGCTCTTCGCGATCGAGGTGGCGCTGTACCGGCTCCTGGAGCACTGGGGCGTCCGCCCGGACGTGGTGATCGGTCACTCCATCGGTGAGATCGCCGCCGCCCACGTGGCCGGGGTGTTCTCGCTGGAGGACGCCTGCACGCTGGTCGCGGCGCGTGGCCGGCTGATGCAGGCCCTGCCCGAGGGTGGCGCGATGGTCGCCATCGAGGCCTCCGAGGAGGAGATCTCCGGTTCGCTCGCCGGTCGTGAGGCCGAGGTGAGCATCGCGGCCGTCAACGGCCCGGCCGCCGTGGTCATCGCCGGTGACGAGGAAGCGGCGCTGGAGATCGCCGAACAGTGGGCGGAGCAGGGCCGCAAGACCCGCCGCCTGCGGGTCAGCCACGCCTTCCACTCGCCGCGCATGGACGCGATGCTGGACGACTTCCGTGGCGTCGTCTCCGGCCTGTCCTTCCAGGCGCCGTCCATCGCCCTGGTCTCGAATGTGACGGGCGAGGCGGCGGACGCGGACGAGGTGTGCTCGCCCGAGTACTGGGTGCGGCATGTGCGCGAGGCCGTGCGCTTCGCGGACGGAATGCGGGCGCTCACCACCCAGGGCGTCATCAGGTTCCTGGAGGTCGGCCCCGACGGTGTGCTGTCCGCGATGGCGCGGGACTGCCTGACGGAGGACCAGGCCGCGGCCTCGGCCGTGGTGCCGGTGCTGCGCAAGGACCGTCCCGAGGCCCAGGCGCTGACGATGGCGCTGGCCGAACTCCACGTCCACGGAGCCTCGGTGGAGTGGGAGTCCGTGTTCGCCGGGCGCGGCGCGCGGATGGTGGAGCTGCCGGCGTACGCGTTCCAGCGCGAGCGGTACTGGCCCGAGGTGTCCCTCTCCCCGCGCGGCTGGGACGCGCCGGGCGCCGCGGACTCGGTGGACGCGCGGTTCTGGGAGGCGGTCGAGCGCGAGGACCTCGAAGCGCTCGCCGAGACGCTCGACGTCGACGGCGAGACGTCGCTGAGCGCGGTGCTGCCCGCGCTGTCCACGTACCACCGCAACCGGCGTGACCAGTCCACGATCGACAACTGGCGCTACCGGGTGGTGTGGAAGCCGGTCGCGGACGTGACCGGTGGGTCGCTGTCGGGGACGTGGCTGGTGGTGGTTCCGGCGGCCCGTGCCGAGGACGAGCTGGTGGCGGAGGTCGTCTCCGGGCTCGAGCGGCACGGCGCGGCCGCGGTGTCGCTGGTGGCCGGCGAACGGGACCTCGACACCGAGGCGCTGGGGGAGCGGCTGCGCGGGGCGATGGCCGACGCGCCCGCCCTGGGCGGCGTGTTGTCGCTGCTCGCCCTGGACGAGGAGCCCTGCCCGGGGCACCCCGCGCTGCCCAACGGTCTCGCCCTGACGCTGACGCTGGTGCGGGCCATGGCGGACGCGGGCATCGAGGCTTCGCTGTGGTGCGGTACGCGCGGCGCCGTGTCGGTGGGCCGCTCCGAACGGCTCAGCAACCCGGCGCAGGCGATGGTGTGGGCGCTGGGCCGGGTGGCCGCGCTGGAGCTGCCGCAGCTGTGGGGCGGTCTGGTCGACCTGCCCGAGTCCCTGGACGAGCGTGCGATCGCCCGGCTGGCCGGTGTGCTGGCCGCAGAGACCGCCGAAGACCAGGTGGCGGTGCGCGGTTCCGGAGTGTTCGCACGCCGCCTGACCCGTATCGCCGCGCCGACCGCCGACGGGACGACGTGGCGGACGCGTGGCACGGTGCTGGTGACCGGTGGTACGGGCGCGCTCGGCGGCCAGGTGGCCCGCTGGCTGGTGCGCAATGGCGCCGAACACCTGGTGCTGACCAGCCGTCGTGGCATCGAGGCGCCGGGCGCGCCCGAACTGCGCGAGGAGCTGGAGGCATTGGGCGCCCGGGTGACCGTGGCGGCCTGCGACGTGTCCGACCGTGAGCAACTGGCCGCGGTCCTGGACGCCGTGCCGGAGGAGCTTCCTCTGACCGCGGTGGTCCACGCGGCGGGCGCCAACGCGGCCGCGCCGCTGGCCGAGACCGGGCTGGCCGACGCCGCCGCCGTGGTCTCCGGCAAGGTGGCGGGCGCCGTCAACCTGGATGAACTGCTCGGCGACCGCGAGCTCGACGCGTTCGTGGTGTTCTCCTCCATCGCCGGTGTGTGGGGCAGTGGCGGCCAGGCCGCCTACGGTGCGGCCAACGCCTACCTGGACGCGCTGGTGGAGGACCGCCGTGCCCGGGGCCTTGCCGGCACCGCCGTTGCCTGGGGCCCCTGGGCCGAAGGCGGCATGGCGGCCGGAGACGAGGGCGACCACCTGGCGCGCCGCGGTCTGCCCACCATGGCGCCGGGCCTGGCGATCGCCGCACTACAGGGAGCGGTCGCGGGCGACGACGGTGTGGTGACGGTCGCCGATGTGGACTGGGAGCGGTTCGCCCCCGCGTTCACCATCGGGCGGCCCAGCCCGCTCCTCGGCGATCTGCCCGAGGTCCAGCGGGCGCTGGCGAACGCCGGAAACACCGAAGGCACCGGCGCCGGCTCCGCACTGCGGGAGCGCCTCACGGGGCTCACCGAGGCCGAGATCGACCGGACCCTGCTCGACCTGGTGCGCGCCCACGCCGCCGCGGTCCTCGGCTTCGCGGGTGCGGAGTCGGTGGAGCCCGATCGTGCGTTCAAGGAGTTGGGTTTCGACTCGCTGACGGCGGTGGAGTTCCGTAA
>NZ_JACVYG010000093.1:0-19807 GCF_014712245.1 Streptomyces sp. 5-10 | reverse complement strand
GAAGTGTCAAGCATCTCCCGGGACCGGACACCGAGTGCGAGCTGTTCAGAGTTTCTTTACTGGATCAAGGCGGCCCGCTTGCGCGGGCCGCGCGCGCTGGCGGCCCGTGGCCGCCGCCCGCTCCTGTCTGCCGCCCCGCTCAGCGGCGCCCCCGTGCCACTCAGCGCGCCACCCCACACCAGCAGCCCGCCAGCCGCAGTCAGCACCTGGAACAGCTCCCACAGAGCTCCCGCCGACCACAGCGGATGCGCTGACGCAGCAGCACGGCCGAGGCCACATGTCCACCCCTGCCAGCCGTCGAGGGGCGGCTACGCGGAGCGGTTTACGTGACCGGCCGTCCGCCGACCGCGGCCATCGCCGTTGTGCGCGTAGCAACGGCCAGCGGGGAGGGGAGGGGTGCCCGGCCGGGGGCATGTCGATCGTCGGCCCCGGCCCGATACGGCCGGCCGCCGTACTGTCGCCGTCACGGATGCGGGAGCGTGAGCAGACCGAACGGCCCGGTCCTGGCGGGCGGGGAGCAGCTGCTGCCGCGCGGTGGCTCAGGCCGTCGTGGTCGCTCCGCGTCGGTTTCCGTATCGCGCTGGCCGACCTGCGTGTCGTAGACGCTCTGGTGACCGCCACCATCGAGCCCGCCACTCCGTATCTGCCTCGCACTCGTCACCACCCCGTTGCTCCGCCTGAACTCACCTGGAAATGGGCGGCGTCGAAACGAGTACGACAACCACCCCGGTACCATCGGCACCGGGGTCCTGATCACGGACTTCCCACCGGGCTATCCCTTGGCCTGCCAGGGTTTTGAGGGGTAGCCCGGTTTTGCGTATGCGGTTGTGCTGCTGTGCGGTCCGACTCCCGGCCTCGCGGATCGTCTGTTGGGCGCGGGCATGGGGAGCCGGACCGCTGACGGCGGACGGGGCAGTGTCCGCCGCTCCTGGGCGTGGTGGGTGACATCCACGAGGCGAACGGGGCGTTGTCCGCCGCGTAGTCACCGCGCCCAGGGAGGGCGGGAGCCGCGGGTCCTTCCCATGGGCAGCAGCTCCCGCCCGGTCTCTAGGTCACCCGTCGCCTTCCTGGGCGAGACCGGAGTTGTTGAGCAGGAACTGACACGTGTAACCCAAGCTCCGAACGTGCCACTCAGCCGACCGCAAGCCGGAGCCCAGCCCCTGACGCACCTCATGCGGGATGGTGTTCAACCTGCTGCGCTTCGAGTACCAAGCCACAGTGGCCCGGTTCAGACGGTCGATCCGCTTCTCTGCCAGCGGCATCAACGTATGAATGTGCCCCAGCAACGCTTTGTGCAGGTCGCGCAGTTCTTCGTACGGTGGCAGTACCGTCCGCGTCACTAAGGCGTTGACGATCGTCCTCTTGATCTCCTCGACGTCCACTTCGTCTTGCTGCTCGCCTGCGCGTTGCACCGCCGCGCTCATGGCCTTCACCCCGCATGTTTGCTGTCTGTCCGGCCTTAGACATGGTGGGGTTACAGGACGTCCCAATGAAGGCCGCTTAGAGGACTCAAAGAGGACTTCTATGGGACCTACTAGCGAGGTCAGGAAGGCGAGGGTCCCCAAATGGGCCCTTCAAAGCTACCGTTGGCGGAGCTGACCAGCCCCATCGAAACCGTGAGGAAGTCCAGTGCCCAGGCCAGTGGGAAACGTTCGGCTCAAGGCCGCCCGGCAGGCGGCGGGATACGCGTCTCAGGAAGCGTTGGCGGAGGCCATCCGTAACACCGCTCCTCAGCTCGGCATACGGTCGTTGCAGATCAGCGTGCGCCAAGTCCGCCGCTGGGAGTCAGCGAATCCGCCATGGCCGCAGCCTGACGTTCAGCGGGTACTGACGCATCTGCTGGGCCAGTCCATCGAGGAACTGGGCTTCACCGCCCCGTGGGACGGCACGAATTCGACGCGGGAGGGTGCCAGCCGACGGCCTGTCGCAGCATCGGGAGCGCCCGCGATCGGACCCGCCCCCGGACCGTTTCCCAGCGCGAGCAATGCCACGCAACCAGCCACGGTAGGCAGCGACTTCGCCGCGATCACGGCTGCTCACCGACGCCTGTACTGGTCCGTGCAGCCCTCCCAACTCCACGCCACCGTTGTGGAGCACACACGTCTGGGCACAGCGCTCATTGGTGAGACGTCCGGCCGCTGCCGTACGGCCCTTGCCGCCGCACTCGCCGAGTCATACCTTCTGGCTGGACGTATCGACTTCTTCGACCTCCAGCAGCCCAGCGCCGCGAACAACGCGTTCGTGCGTGGCCTCCAGGCCGCCGGGGAAGCCGACGACGCGCTATTGGGAGCGGCGATCCTGGCTCATACCGCGTTCATCCCTGGCTGGGAGGGCCATAGGGAAGACGCCGAAGAGCGCATGTCTGCTGCCCGTGCGTACGCCCGCAGGGGCAACGCCCCCGCGATGATGCTGGCTTGGCTTGACGCGGTCGAGGCCGAATGCATGACACGGTGCAACGACACCCGCACGGCACTGCGCTTGATCTCCCATGCCGAAGGCGTACTGACCGAAGGCGATACGGACGAGCCGTGCCCGGTGTGGATGGACTGGTTCAGCCCCGTCCGCCTCGCCGCGTTCAAGGGCAACACCCAGCTGATAGCTGGGCACACGGCCCAGGCTCGGGCCACCCTGCTGGGCGTCCTTGACAACCTGCCTGCCGACGACGGCAAGCAGCGGACCATCATCCTCGGCGACCTGGCGGCCGTGGAGGCCGCAGCCGGTAGGCCAGAGGAAGCCTGCCGATGGGCCAACGAAGCGCTCGATCAGCTCAGTGTGACCTGGTACGCCGTCGGCATGGACCGGATACGCGACGTCCGCAAGCGGCTGCACGCGTGGCGCGACGAACCGTACGTCCGCAGTCTGGACGACCGGATGTACGGCTGGGGAACGACCGTCAGTGCTCTTCAGCGCTGAGGCTGGCTACCAGCTCCGGCAGCTCGGCGAGGCTGTGCACGCGGAAGGTCGGCACCGCGACGGCATCCGGCTCATCCCACTGGATCGTCGCCCACGGCCCACGCCGGATCAGCGCAGTCTTCATTCCCACCTTGTCCGCCGGGCGGATGTCGTTGTCCAGCCGATCACCCACGTAAAGGATCTCCTCGGCCGGGCAGGGAGCCGCGTCCGCCACATGCGAGAAGAACGCCGGATCGGGCTTGGACACGCCCCAGTCATCGGACGTGGCGATGAAGTCGGCCGGGAGGTCGAGCGAGCGCAGTATGCCCCCGGCCCGTACGGTCTGGTTGCCCGCGATACCCACCCACAGACCAGCGTCCCGCAGCGCCGTCAGAGTCGGACGGACATCCGCGTACAAATCGCTGTCATCGAAGTGCTCAGGCTGGCTGGCCTGAGCCCGCTTCTCCCGCTCCTCGTACAGATCAAAGCCAGGGCGGAAGACCTGGAACGTCTCGCGGTAGTCCCGCCCCTGAGCGATCACAGCGCCGAACATCGCCGCGAACGTGTGCCGGGGCACCCCCAGCCAGTCCGCCCATGTGCCGTACTCGCGTGTCTCGTCGACCAGGCACTCACCGACATCGAAAACCACAGCTCGGATCATGATGAGCAGGGTAGGCCAAGCAGAGTGCTGTTGTGCCTGGGGCCCTGCAATCACCACGGCACCGGACACTGCTGTGCCGACGTGTGTTGAACCTCGAAGCCGTCCGAAACTGATTACCTGTAACTGACGGAGAGGCGCGGGGTATTGCTATTTAGCGTTGTTCTCCTGTTTCGCCCTCCTCGTCTTCGGGGTGCAGTTTCTCCCAAGCTCTCGCAGCCAAGTCGCCCGCTTGCTTGGCGGCTGCCAGTGCGCCGGTCCCCATGTAGGCTGTGATCTCCGCAGAAATGGCAGAGATAATGAGGGCATACATGCACAGGGAGAATATCGAGACCTGAACCCAGCAAATCCATAGTCGGCGGGCAACTTCGGGGGAGATGCCTGTGAAAGTAGAGTCAAGTCCGATTAGGATTTCCTCTATATCCCTGATCGCCGCATCGGAGAACTCCGCCTCTTGCGAGCATGCGGCAGTTTCTGCTGCGTCATCTAGGGCTCCAAGCGTCCCGTCGGTGACGTTCACTATTTCAGCAGAAAATTGATGCTGGATTAGAGGCAGGGCGGCGCGCATTTGCCCAATGGAAAGACCTCGTTCAGTTGCATTATCGTTGCTCTGCACCTGTCGTGAGGCTTCGCGCATTGCGGTNGGCGCGCATTTGCCCAATGGAAAGACCTCGTTCAGTTGCATTATCGTTGCTCTGCACCTGTCGTGAGGCTTCGCGCATTGCGGTTTGCAGGCTGCTGTTCTGCATGGAGCGAGCGGCTTCGCGTATTGCGGTTTGGAAGTCGTTGCTCTGCATCTGTCGTGAGAGTTCGCGCAGTGCGGCGGTGGCTTGCAGGCTGCTGTTCTGTATGGAGCGTGAGGCTTCGCGCATTGCGGTTTGCAGGCTGTTGCTCTGCATGGAGCGAGCGGCTTCGCGTATTGCGGTTTGGAAGTCGTTGCTCTGCATCTGTCGTGAGAGTTCGCGCAGTGCGGCGGTGGCTTGCAGGCTGCTGTTCTGTATGGAGCGTGAGGCTTCGCGCATTGCGGTTTGCAGGCTGTTGCTCTGCATGGAGCGAGCGGCTTCGCGTATTGCGGTTTGGAAGTCGTTGCTCTGCATCTGTCGTGAGAGTTCGCGCAGTGCGGCGGTGGCTTGCAGGCTGCTGTTCTGTATGGAGCGTGAGGCTTCGCGCATTGCGGTTTGCAGGCTGTTGCTCTGCATGGAGCGAGCGGCTTCGCGTATTGCGGTTTGGAAGTCGTTGCTCTGCATCTGTCGTGAGAGTTCGCGCAGTGCGGCGGTGGCTTGCAGGCTGCTGTTCTGTATGGAGCGTGAGGCTTCGCGCATTGCGGTTTGCAGGCTGTTGCTCTGCATGGAGCGAGCGGCTTCGCGTATTGCGGTTTGGAAGTCGTTGCTCTGCATCTGTCGTGAGAGTTCGCGCAGTGCGGCGGTGGCTTGCAGGCTGCTTTTCTGCATGGAGCGTGAGGCTTCGCGCATCTGAATAGAGTAGGTGCTCTGAGTGGCTGCTGGTGCTTGACCTGGCGATATTGATTGGCTGCGAGCGGCCAGCCGCGACACGTCTCTGCTGCTGTCCTGCCTATCTCTAGCACCGTCGTCTGCGGCAGCGTTGTTCCCCATGCGGCAAGCATAGTTCTTGGCGCCATGCTGGGGCGATGCAACGGCTATTGACCGGAGTGGTCTTGGCGAGAAAGATCACGGCTCCAATAGCCACAGCTTGTTCTCGATCTTGTGATCTCGTGCCCCGCGTTCATGGGCGCAGGTGACAGCAACCGTGACAGCAACGACGGCACACGCCCCCCGCCGACGTCTTGTGCCGGACACCCCGTCAGACGACCTCTGACGCTGGTATCAGCCCCCTGCCCGAACCTACGGATCAAGAGGTTGCAGGTTCGAATCCTGCCGAGCGCGCACCAGCTCAGAGGCCCCTTCCGATCATCGGAAGGGGCCTCTTGCGTATGCGGTGCATCGGTTTCATCGGACGGTGCCTGACGATCACCGTTGCCGACTACTGACGGATCTCTGCCACCTCCCCTCGCACCTTGACCCCGCTGGGAAGGCCCCGAGCGGCTGGTGGCGGTCGGCCTTCGAGTCTTGAGGTGCCCCCGGGGCCGGGTCCCGCGTTGGGCAAGGGCAGCGGACCACCTTGCGCCGGCTTGAAGTTGTTGAGGGCGGGGCCGCCGGTCCCTCCACGACTGCGACCCCCGCCCAGCCTTGAGCGGCTACGCGTCAGGCGTCGCTGCTCGGCCTCGCGCAGCCGTCGCGGAAGTGCCCGCGTTCGCCATGGACGCGCGGAAGAAACTCGTGATGATCATTCGGAATCCGGTGTGACCTGTCTGGTTCGCGTGGCGCAGACACCACACCTCCGGCTGCTTGGCCTCCTCAGCCGCCCCGGATGAGTCGTCGCACGTCGTGCATTCGGCCTCCAAGATCGGCGGGCTTCCGGTGACGTCTGCACTCAGGGTCCAGTCGCCCTGCCGTATTACGGAGTTTCCGGCGGTCGTCACGACTGCACCTCTCTACGTTCTCCACTGGCCAGTGAGCCCCGTTCGTCGACAGGAAGTGCGAGGACGGCCCAGACCGCCTTGCCCACCGCTGGCCGTGGGGTGACGCCCCACTGATCGGCGAGTGTTTCCACCAGGACCAGCCCTCGGCCGCGTACGGATTCGGGGGTTGGAGTCCTCAGCTTGGGCAGCTGGTCGGCCGCGTCGTGGACCTCGATCCGTACCTTGTCGCCCTGGTACAGGTAGCGCGTCTCGATCTGGCGTCCCGGCACCCGTGCATGACGTACGGCGTTCGTTATCAATTCGGACAGCACCAACAGCGCGACCTCTTCGATCGCGACCAGCCCCCAACCAGCCAGAGCCTTTCGCAAGTCGGCTCGGGCCAGGGCGACACAACGGGGGTGGCGGGTCCAACGCCTCACCACCACGCGTCCATCCGGGCCTGTCAGGTCTGACTTCATGGCCATAAGCGTGCAGGTGAGCCTCCCTCTTCGGGACAGGCAACGGGGTACCCCGTGCGGTGAAATGGGGTACCTCAATACGCGGCGCGATCTACGTTGGACTTGACGCACGCCCCTACACCTCGTGAGCGGCCGATGAGTGAACGTGAAGCCAGGCGCAGCGGATACCCCCTCACCATCCCGGACCGCTTGCTCCGCAGCGAGGACATGAAACGGGCATGCAGGCGAAGGGACTTCGGCGAGATCTTCCGTCTCGTCAACAGACGGGCCCCAGCGAGCTACGCGGCGATCGCTGCCGCCGTTACCAAGATGACCAGCGCGCGTGTCGGCGACGTGATCCGAGGTGATCGGGGTATCCGCAGCGTAGCCGTCATGGAACGCATCGCTGATGGACTGGGCATTCCCGGCCACATGCTCGACCTGCCCGAGCGGCCGTGGGAGGGTACCCCGTCACCGGCCGCCGCTGCCCAGAACCAGGCTTACGCTCGCAGTAGCCCAGACGGCTTGAACGAACCCCCGTCCGTACCCACAACGGGGGCGATTGCTGGTCCGCCGATTGTGCACGTGGACCCCTCGAATTCGGCGGACGCGGATGCGCTACCCGAAATCGTTCTGGTTTCGGTGTACGTCGATGGAAGAGAGCAGATCGTGCCGATAAATCGCCGAGCCCTTCTCGGGCACGCAATTGGTGTCGCCCTGCAAGGAAGCGGGACCCCTCCGTGCCGTGGATGCTTCCGCTGAGATCGTGCGCCCAAAGCCCACCAGACCACACCGACTCCCCGCCGGACGAGGCGAAGCAGCCATCGAGCACTTCCGCGACATGTGGCACACCCTGGTCAGGGCCGACAACCTCTTCGGCCCGCGTCACGCCCTCGCGGGAGTCCATCAGCAGCTCGACATGTTGCAAGGTCTTCTGGAGGACAGCCGGGGCGAGCACCGGCAGGAGCTGTTGAAGCTCTCGGCCCAGTACGCCGAGTCCGCCGCATGGCTCCACGAAGACTCCATGGACGTGTCCAGCGCGGAGACATGGACGAGCCGAGCCATGGAATGGGCCATGGAGGCCGGAGACGAAGCCATGCTCTCGTGGACTCTCTTCCGTCGCAGCCAGCTGGCGGCGGGGAAGAAGAACGCGGGCCAGGCGATCGGGCTCGCCCAGGCCGTGCAGCGCCACGAACGAGCGCTTTCCCGGCCGATGAAGGCGGCCGCCATCCAGCAGGAGGCGCAGGGGCTTGCGCTCGACGGGGACGAGGTCGCCTGTCATCGGAAGCTGGACGAGGCGCACGAGTTCGCCGCCATCGCTGGATCCTCCGGAGACGCACGATCCGGGCACGGGGATTTCTGCACGCCCAGCTACATCGAAATCCAGCGCGCGAATTGCTGGCTCAACCTGTCCCGGCCGGACCGGGCGGTCTCCACCTTCCAGACCGCACTGACCGAACTCCCGGACGTCTATCAGCGCGACCGGGGATTCGCCCAGGCGCGCCTCGCAATGGCCTACGTGGGAATCCAGGAGTACGAACAGGCCGCTGCCGAGGCCGCAGCCGTTCTCGACTTGGCCCGCGGTTCAGGTTCCGGCCGAACTCTGCAAGAGGCCGTCACGGCGGTCAACGCTCTCGCGGCGGCGAGTAATGTTCCCGCTGTGCGGGACCTACTCGACGCAGTCAAGGAGAATGCGGGGTTCTGATGGCCACGCCGAACGAACTGACGGCCATGCGGCGAGCAATCGCCATCTCTGCCCAGGGCCTCGGAACGACGAGCCCTAACCCGCCCGTCGGGTGCGTGATCCTCGACCGCGACGGCGTACCTGTCGGCGAGGGATACCACCTCCGCAAGGGCGACCACCACGCCGAGGTGAACGCCCTCACCGCAGCGGGGGAGCGAGCCGAGGGCGGCACGGCGGTGGTGACCCTGGAGCCCTGCAACCACCACGGCCGGACCCCGCCCTGCCGACAGGCACTGATCGACGCGAAGGTGTCCCGAGTCCTGATGGCCGTCATGGATCCCACGTCACGTGGAGAGGGCGGCGCGGTGGTGCTGGAACAGGCCGGCATTGAGGTAGAGCGGGGCGTCCTAGAGCAGGAAGCGCTGCTCGTCCTCGGCCCGTGGCTGCACTCACTGCGTACGGGGAGGCCATACATCACCTGGGCGTACACCGCTGGAGCCGCCGAGGGGGGCGACGACCAGGCCGTGAAGGAGCTCCGCCGTATGCACGACCTGGTGATCCGGCGAGATGGAACGATCGAGGAAGGCGTGCGAAGCGGCCACGGCGGCGACGCCTTCCGTGTTCCGAATCCTCCCCTCGGCAAAGAGTCTGAGAAGGTGCTGCATGCCTTGACCGAGGCAGGAGCGCACACGGTTCTGATCGAAGGCAATTCCAACGAAACGGCAAATCTGCTGGCTGACCTTGTGGACTGTGTAATTATCGACGTGCCCGATACTCCGCCATCTTCTGTTCCTTTGTCGATGAACGGGTTGATTCCGCCCGGATTCCGGCTGGTTAATGTAGGAGACGTCGGCCTGCGCGGGCGTCTGATAGCGAAGCGAGAAATAAGCCGAGATCGCCATTGATGGCGCGCGGATGGCAAGCCGTCTTCGCCTTCGCAGCACTCGCCATGCAATGGCGCCCCCGCCGCACTAACTAGGCAATATGGACCCACCTTGCGCGTGGACGCGTCCCCGTCTGGTACTCGTCGATGTCGAATCGAACTAGGCGCCCTATCAGGTCAACATCTTCTCCGCGAGCTTCCAGGTTGCGGATCACCGATGCTGGAAAGAAGACATCCGTTGGGAAGTCAGGATGCTGGATGAATCCGTAACGCCCCAGCCAACCGCTTACCCTACCGGATATGCCGCCCTCGGTTGCATTGGTTAGTGAATCCTGGCTAGTGGCAGAGTCCACGATCTCACGGCATAGCACGCGAATCCGATCGGACACGTTTTGGGACCTGAACAGCTTTGCTACGTGGCCTGGCATCCGAACCCAAGCCTTGCATTTTTCGAAGATCTCCGTGTGCGTTTCAACATCACGCAAGAGAAAGTAAGTCTTCTCTTCGAATGAAATCTCCATTGCGCCAGTCGCGGTGATGGCTCTGATGAATGCCTTAGAGCTCTCCAGTGTTCCGGCCGCCAAACGCAGATCAAACGTTCCGCGCCGTAGCTCTTGGGTCCCGAGAGTGAAACCTGTGTATGCCTTATGGGCGGCCTCAGCGGGTCGCATGTCCCTTTCGAGTACGTGTTCAGACCACCGCTGCCATGAATCGATGAGTGACGTTAGAATGATTCGGTAGAGCTTACCCTTTTCCTCGACCTTTTCAAGGGCCGACATCAGATATCCCTGGGATTTTTCGTATTCGCGCTGCCAAAGAAGTATTGTTCCAATTAGGTGCGCTGTCTCCGCGTTCTTGAAGTATTCGTGTGCTATTTGTGCGTACTCCAAAGCCCTGACGGGGTCGTGCACCTTGCGGGCTAGGTGGCCAGCAAGATAATGCGAGACAACGGCTTTACCCTTTTCGTCTGCTTTTCGCAATGCGGTGTTGTACGTGGCCGTAGCCTGGTCTACATGGCCTCGGCTTGAAAGTAGGAAGGCTTCGACTCGGTCAACCTCCCAGAAGTCTGGGTTCATTTGCCTGGCCTTGTTCAGGTGTTCTCGTGCGCGGTCGAAATCGTCACGAGCCCTCAAAGCCAATCGAAGCAAATGGGCCGTAGGTCCGTCATGAGCACCGCGTACGTGGACGGCTACAGGCGCCAATGCTCTTTCTGCCTCGTCCGCTCGGCGCAACTCTTCGCTCTTGCGGATGTCTTGCGCACGACTCAAGATTCGGCTGACATCACTCGACCTCGGAGGCTCAATCGAGCGCAAGAAATGCTGTGCTGCTTCTGTAAGGTTGATCTTTGGCGTCAGAGTATTTTCGCGATCGGAATTTACGGTTACCATGGATCCTCGACTCAATTTTTGAACCGCTCGCCGCAGATCATCCACGGAGAGATCTGTGAGGATGGCCAATTCGTCAGAGGTGGCCGCGCGATCCAATGAGTACAAGACAACCAGAAGCTGCTGCGTAGTTGTACCTAGCGTGTCGTAGACACTGCGTACGCAGAAATTGATGAGTTGGTCTTGGTCGGCCAAGGCTAGATTTGGCTGGACGCCTGATTCGACACTGAGGATATACCAACGGATGGCAAGTGGGCTTTGCCTGAGCCGACTCACCACCTCGCCAATAGTGCTGGATTTTAGTTGTGCCATCCATTCGAGTCCCCGAGCACGGGTGAATGATCGGAAAAGCCCCTCGGCGTCTTTCTCTCGGAGAGGCCCAAGCGGGACTCTGCGTTCAATCTGACCTACGCCAATGCGACTCGTTAGCAAATAGGTGACGCTGTCGGGAAGTGACTCGTACAGCGCAACGATTTCACTTCCATCCACGGTTTCCAAATTATCTACTACGAGAAGCGTTTCGATTCCTTCGAGCATGTCGGCTAGATCTGCAACACTTCCCGAGAATTTGTCGTCGATTACGCGACCCAGGTGGTGTGCTGCTCCTGTAATGTCTCGGACTGCGTCGACTATCGTCTCCACGCCGCTAACAGTTAGTCTTTCCGTCTTCAGCGAGACCCACAGTATGCATTCATAAGGGCTGTCATCTGAGTCAAGAACGCTATACGCAGCCTGCAAGGCGAGGGCTGTTTTTCCGATTCCGCCTTCACCGGTGATGGTAATCATCGACTCCCGGCGGCGCATCAAGTGACTGACGATTGTCTTGCAGTCCTGAGACCTGCCTACAAGGCCGGTTTCGTCGAATTCTGGAAGAGGGAGATTGTGGAGGACCTTGTCGGACTTCTTTACCATCGAGCCGAAGGCTGGCTCCCAAGCAGGGTCAGCGTAGAGATGCTGGAGAGTGTCTTGGGTGCTCGACCAAAACCGTGAAGTAAAGGCGTTCGTGGACGATATTGCCTTCTCTGCATCGCCTTCCTGGAGTGGGCGGCCATGCATCACGCGATTTCGTATAGGAGCAAGCGCGTCCATTTGAGTTGTGTTGCCGCGCAATTCACGTGCCAGTTCCCCAGGAAGGGCGTCGCGATGGCGATTCAGAATGTCGTAACATTCCCGAAGGTCAAGGTATTCCGCGATAGAGACGTCTGAATCGTCGCCGTCCGCTTCGCGCCGCTCATTAGCCCGTTTGTAGTTGGCCCCCAAAGCCTCTTCTTCATTGAGATGATCTAGCACGTAACGAACGAGTACTTTCCGCATGTCAGACTCGAACGAGTCAATTAGTACATAAAGTCGCGAACGGGTCATGCGTGCATGCTTGATCATGAGGCCCCCCTCTGAGATGCAGGTAAGCCATATTAGGTGCCTAGCGCCGTATAGGCTGCCTGTGTGCGGTAAGTAACGATAGATACATTTCGCGCGGATATAGATGTTGTGTCTATGTATGTCGCTCGTGAGTTGTGTGGCTCACCGCAGGCGTGGTTTGACGGCAACGACGGCACCAGCACCCTGCCCGAACCTACGGATCAAGAGGTTGCAGGTTCGAATCCTGCCGAGCGCGCACCAGCTCAGAGGCCCCTTCCGATCATCGGAAGGGGCTCTTGGCGTGGTTCGCGGCTTGTCCTCGGCGGGTGCTCAGGTAGTGCGCCCTACCTCGGTGGCTGGAAGCCGCCGATCTTTTGCTCGAGTAGTTCGGCCAGCCGTAGCGGGGTGCGGTCCTCGAAGGTTGGGCCGATGAGCTGTACTCCCACCGGCAGGCCCTCGGGGGAGCGGCCCGTTGGTATGGCGGTGGCGGGTAGGCCGGGCATGGTGGCCAGGCCGGCCCAGACGAGCTGGTCGAGGTACGGGTACTCGACGCCGTCGATGTCGATCCGGCGTTCCATCAGGTCGGGGTTGTGGTCGTGTGGGAACGCGGGGGTGGGGGTGATGGGGCACACCACGGCGTCGAACTCGGTGAAGAGCCGCCGCCAGCCGTGGCGGTGGAGCTCGCGGCGGTTGTTCGCCTCGATCCAGTCGCGGTGGCTGAACACCACGCCGCGCAGCCGCGCCGCGTCGAGGCTCCGGTCGTCGGCGGCCAGTCCGGCGGCGTGGGTCCGCAGCCGCTCGTACGTTTCGACGGGGAAAGAGGCACCGAAGCCTGAAAACAGCAGCTGCATGTAGAGCGTGGCGGCTTCGCTCAGATCGGGCAGCAGTGGACTGTGGCGTTCGACGCGGGCGCCGCCGTCGGCAAGGGCGTCGGCCACCCGGGCCACGCCCGCCCGCACAGCGGACCCGCTCGGGATGAGCGGATGCTCGTCGAGGACCAGGACCCGGAAGTCGCGGAGTCGCTCGTGGCGCGCGGGCGGCAGCTTCACGTCGTGGGCCACGCCGAGCGTCAGCGGGTCCGGTCCGGCCATGACGTCGAGCAGGAGCGCGAGGTCGCGGGCGGTGCGCGCCATCGGGCCGACGACGGCGAGGTCGGGTTCGGTCGGCAGGGCCGGTGCGGTCGGCGGGACCATACCGCGGTTCGCCGCCAGCCCGAGCGTCGGCTTGTGTGCGTAGATGCCGCAGAAATGCGCGGGGGTGCGCAACGAACCGCCGATGTCGGAGCCGATGGACAGCGCGCCGAACCCGGACGCCAGGGCCGCCGCCGATCCGCCGGAGGATCCACCCGGCGTGCGACCGTGATCCCACGGGTTATGGGTGGTGCCGTAGATCTCGTTGAAGGTCTGCACATCCTGCAGCCCCAAGGGCACGTTGGTCTTGCCGAGCACCACCGCGCCCGCGGCCCTGAGCCGGGACACCTGCACCGCGTCCTCGGCCGGTATGTAGTCCCGGTGTGGCGGCATGCCCCAGGTCGTGGGCAGCCCGGCGATGTCGTAGGACTCTTTGACCGTCACCGGAATGCCGAGCAGTGGCCGGTCCTCACCGCGGGCGCGCGCCTGGTCGGCATCGCGCGCGGCGGCCCGCGCACGGTCGAAGTCCGGGACGCAGATCGCGTTGATCGCCTTGTCGTCCCGCTCAATACGGGCGATCGCCTCGTCGGTCAGTTCCGCCGAGCTCACTTCACCGGCGCGCAAGGCGGCCGCGAGTTTTTCGGCCGTCAGAAAATTCCACTCCATGAATCCGACCGTATCGGCCTCTGGGACAGGCCATAAAACGCCGCTTCGCACAATGGGGTGGGCGTCTGAATGTCCATTACCTTCCTTCCAACATCGCAAGGAAGCCGCTGAGCAGAGTGAAGGCGAGAAGGAACAATTCCGTTTCCACCCCGCTGACGCCGGCCGCGGTGATCCGGGTCCCGAGAACGATCCACGTCGCCGATCCCATGCTCACCAGCAGCTGGTTGTCTCGCTCCCGCAGCAGTCGCATCCCCGCCCACAGCAGCAACGGCACCAGTGTCAACCAGGCGAGTGTGGCCAGCGCCCCTTCGATGAACCCCGCGCCGATACCCGCGTCCGGATTGGCCTGTCGCGCTTCCGATTCCCACCGCTCGGCGGATTCCCAGACCCAGTACGTCGCGTGGGCGGCGGCCGCCGAGACGACGATGCCCTTTGCCCAGCGGCCCAGCCTGCTGCTCACCATGGCCTCACCCTGCACAGCAAGCGGCCGGCCGCGGCAGCGCGCTGTTAGCTGTCCGTTAGCAGAACGCCAACGCGATCTTCGAAGCTGATTGTCGTCCGGGAGCGAGACGACAGAACACAGCAACGAAGAGGTCACCATGAACACCACCACCAACCGCTTCCGCGGCCGCGCCGGCCGCCGTATCGCCGCCGCCCTTGTCGCGGCCGCGGCGCTGACTCTGGGGGCCACGGCCTGCGGGCCGGAAGACTCCGGGGCCGACTCCTCCGGCTCCTCGGCCTCGGCCCAGCCCACCAGTGGCTCCTCCTCGGACAACTCCGGCTCGCAGGGCCAGGGGGGCGGCAAGGCCGACACGGCGCCGCCCGCCGCCGACAACGGTGGCGGCAAGGACGCCGGCAACGGTGGGGGCAAGAACGGCGGCACCGGTGGTGGCAAGGACGGCGGCAATGGTGGCGGCACCGGTGGTGGTGTCGCCAACGCGGGGAACCACCGCGTATACGTCGGCACGCTGAAGTACCTCGCGCCCGGCAAGCTGACCGTCAAGCCCGAGAGCGGCGGCATGGAGCAGGCATTCTTTGTCGCCAACGCCACACGGATCCTCGGCGCGGCGGCCATCTGCTCCGACGACGGCGGCAGCGTGTCCCTCGGCGACGACGGCTACGGCACCTCGAAGTGCACCGTGGAGCAGCTGGAGAAGGCCGCGAAGACCAACAGCGTGACCGTCCGCGTCACCATGAACCCCAAGTCCGGCGCCGCCGAGACGGTCGAGGAGAAGTACCACCCGTAAGCCCCGCATTCCCACACTCCGCGCGCCCGGTAGGCCCTCCGCCCGCCGGGCGCGCGGACTTGTGCGATCGCGCGGGCTTGTGCGATCGCGCGGACTTGTGCGATCGCGCGGGTGCGCGATCACGCACATGCGATGACAGCGGCGGCCGGCGGCCACCGTCGCGCCCCGGACGGGTGCGTCGTACCAGCGGCGGACCCGCCCGGGCGGTGGGTACTGCGTTCTCAGTAGCGCGAAATGTCGGCAGGCGCACGACGACGGGGCGGCCCGCTCCCGGAGAGCCTGGGCGGACGGTCGGCACCAGATGCGGACAGCGGACAGTCGGACCAGATGTGGAGACCTCCTGTCGTGGCTACTTTCCTTTACCAAGTGGGCCGTCTGGCCTTCCGGCGACGCTGGTACGTCGCCCTGGTCTGGGCGGCCGTCCTGGCCGCCGTCGGGCTGGCCGCGCTCAAGGCTCCGGGAGCTTCCGACGAGGAGTTCTCGATGCCGGGCATCGAGTCCCAGAAGGCGTTCGACCTGATGGAACAGCGCTTCCCGGGAGCCTCCGCCGACGGCGCGACCGCCCGGGTCGTCTTCGTCGCGCCGAGCGGTGAGAAGGTCACCGCCACCGAGAACAGGCAGGCCGTCGAGAAGGCCGTGGCCGATCTCGGCGACGGGGCACAGGTCGCGAGCGCCGCCGACCCGTTCCGGGCGAAGGCCGTCAGCAAGGACGGCACGACGGCGTACGCCACGGTCACCTACAAGGTCGCCGCCAACGACCTCACCGGCGCCAGCAAGGACCAGCTGGAGCGGGCCATCCACACGGCCCAGGGCTCCGGGCTGACCGTCGAGGCCGGTGGAAGCGCGATGGACGGCGGCGGCGGGCCCGGCGGTGCGGCCGAGGTGATCGGTGTCGCGATAGCCGCCGTCGTGCTGCTGGTCACCTTCGGTTCGCTGGCCGCCGCCGGACTGCCGCTGCTGACCGCCCTCATCGGCGTCGGCGTGAGCATGGCCACCATCCTGACCCTGTCCGCGGCGCTGGGCCTGTCCACGACGACCGGCACCCTGGCGATGATGCTGGGTCTCGCGGTCGGCATCGACTACGCCCTGTTCGTCGTCTCCCGCTACCGCGAGGAGCGCGGCAAGGGCCGGGCGCCGCAAGAGGCGGCGGCTCTGGCGGTCGGCACGGCCGGTTCCGCGGTCGTGTTCGCCGGGCTCACCGTCGTCATCGCGCTCGCCGGACTCGCGGTGGTCGGCATCCCGATGCTCACCAAGATGGGTCTGGCCGCAGCGGGCGCGGTCGTCGTCGCCGTACTGGTCGCGCTGACGCTGGTCCCGGCGTTCCTCGGCTTCTGGCCGAACGCCGTGCTCCGGCGGCGGGCCCGCAGGAGCGGACGGATCGAGGACGAGGGCACCCGGGACAACGGGGGCAGCCGCTGGGCACGGTTCGTGCTGCGGCGTCCGCTGCCCGTGCTGCTGCTGGGCGTGGTGGGCCTCGGGGCCCTCGCGGTGCCGATGACGGACCTGCAGCTGGGCATGCCCGGGGACGAGGCCAAGCCGACCTCCACCACCGAGCGTCGGGCCTACGACGCGCTCGCCAAGGGCTTCGGGCCGGGCTTCAACGGGCCACTGACCGTCGTCGTGGACGCGAAAGGGACCGCGAAGGGAGACGCGAAAGGGACCGCGAGGGGAGACGCGAAGGGAGACGCGAAGGGGGACACCGGCCCGAAGGGCGCCGTCGACACGGTCGTGAAGGAGATCGGCGGCACCGAGGGTGTCGTCTCCGTCTCCCCGGCCCGCTTCAACGAGGCCGGTGACACGGCCGTCTTCCAGGTCGTGCCGTCCACGGCGCCGACCGACGGAAGGACCAAGGACCTGGTCACGACCATCCGGGGCGAGCGGCCCGGGGTCGAGGCCGAGACCGGGGCGACCTTCGAGGTCACCGGTACCACCGCGCTGAACATCGACGTCTCCGACAAGGTGCAGGCCGCGCTGATCCCCTATCTGGTGGTCGTGGTGGGCCTCGCGATCGTGCTCCTGCTGGTGGTGTTCCGGTCCCTGTTCGTCCCGCTGAAGGCGGCCCTCGGCTTCCTGCTGTCGGTGCTGGCCTCCCTCGGCGTGGTCGTCCTCGTCTTCCAGCAGGGCCACGGCGCCGAACTCCTGGGCGTGGAGCAGACCGGCCCGATCATGAGCCTGATGCCGATCTTCCTGGTGGGCATCATCTTCGGCCTGGCCATGGACTACGAGGTGTTCCTCGTCTCGCGGATGCGGGAGGCGTACGTCCACGGCGAGCGGCCCGGCCAGGCGATCACATCCGGCTTCCGGCACAGTGCGCGCGTGGTGGTGGCCGCCGCGCTGATCATGATCGCGGTGTTCGCCGGGTTCGTCGGCGAGAGCGACTCCATGGTCAAGATGATCGGGTTCGGGCTCGCCTCCGCCGTACTGTTCGACGCCTTCGTCGTACGGATGGCGATCGTGCCCGCCGTGCTCGCCCTGCTCGGCGACCGGGCCTGGTGGCTGCCGAAGTGGCTGGACCGGTTGCTGCCCAAGGTCGACGTGGAGGGCGAGGCGCTCGGCCGCCGGCCGGAATCGGGCCTGGGGTCGGGCCCGGAATCGGACCCGGAACCGGCCGGGACGACCGGCCTGGAAGTGGCCCGTACGTGATCGACGGCCCGACCCGCCGCCCCCACCGGGCCGCCCGTGGCGAACGACATGGGTGGCCCCGGCAGGCGGTCCGCGCGGGGAACGGTCGCGGTGGCCCCGGCGGACGGTCCGCGCGGGGAACGGTCGCGGTGGCGCACAGAGCGCCGAAACGGTCACGGTGCTCACCGAGCGCCGAATCCGTCACGGTGGCTCAGAGGGCGCCGAATCGGTCACGATGGCCCACAGAGCACCGAGCGGGGAGCCCAGCCCGATGAGCACCAGCCTTGAGCGTTACACGGACCGTTTCGAGCAGTACGCCGACCGCTACCCCCACGTCATCGACGTGGTGCTGGTCCTGGCGCTGATGGGCTGCGCGTCCCTCGGCAGCAATCTCACCCTGCCCGGCGCCGACCCGCCCGACCAGGACCGGACCGCCACCGTCCTCATGGGCGTGTCCTGCCTCGCCCTGCTGAAGTACCGCAGCCATCCGCGCACCGCGGTCGTCGTGACCGCGGTCTGCACCGTGATCGCGATCGTGCTGGGGTACCTGCTCACCCCCCTGTTGCTGGCACCCGTCATGGCGGCGCTCTACTGGCTGGCCACGCTCACCGACCGCAAGACCACACGCGTCTTCGGCGGCACCATCATGGCGGCGCTGATGGTCGCGTCAGCGGTCTCCGACTCCATGGACAGCCTGTCCCTGGTGCTCCGGACGATCGGCCCCTTCTTCTGGCTGCTGCTGCCGCTCGCCGCCGGCAACATGACCCGGCTGCGCCGCGCCTACCTGGCATCGGTGCAGGCCCGCGCGGAACACGCCGAGCGCACCCGGGAGGAGGAGGCACGGCTGCGCGTCACCGAGGAGCGCATGCGCATCGCCCGCGAACTGCACGATGTCGTGGCGCATCACATGGCACTGGCCAACGCGCAGGCCGGTACGGCCGCCCACCTCGCGCTCACCAGTCCGCAGCAGACGAAGAAGATCCTCACCGACCTGACCGGCACCACCTCCTCCGCGCTGCGCGAGCTGAAGGCCACGCTGGGACTGCTGCGCCAGAACGACGACCCGGCCTCCGCGTCGCTGGAGCCGTCTCCCGGTCTCGCCCGGTTGCCCGAACTGGTCTCGGCGTGCGCGTCCGCGGGGCTCGCCGTCACGGTCAGTACGACGGGGGAGCCCCGCCCGCTCTCCCCCGGGGTGGACCTGACCGCGTTCCGGATCGTGCAGGAGGCGCTCACGAACGTCTCCAAGCACGCCGACGTGGACTCCGCACAGGTACGGCTGGCCTACTCCGGATCACGCCTACTGATCACGGTCAGCAACGACGGTCCGGACAGCAACGGCATCTTCGGCACCACCGGCACCACTGATGCCGCCGAGGCCGGGACGGGCCGGGGCTTCGGCGTCATGGGCATGCGGGAACGCGCCCGCACCATCGGCGGCGAACTCTGCGCGGGACCCCGCCCGGAGGGCGGCTTCGAGGTCACCACCGCGCTGCCGCTCCAGCCCTCGGCACCCGAAGGCCCCGAAGCGGCCATAGGCGCCACAGACGCTCCAGCTGGAGGAGAAAAGTCATGACCATCAGGGTGCTGCTCGCCGACGACCAGACCTTGCTGCGGGCCACCTTCCGGATCCTGATCGACTCCTGCGAGGACATGACGGTGGTCGGCGAGGCATCGGACGGCGCGGAGGCGCTGGAGCTGACCCGCGCCCATCACCCCGACATCGTCCTCATGGACATCCGGATGCCGGGCACGGACGGTCTCGCCGCCACCTCCGCGATCTGCGCCGCCCCGGAGCTGGCCGCCACCCGTGTCCTCATCCTGACGACGTTCGAGACCGAGGACTACGTCGCCCAGGCCCTGCGCGCCGGTGCCAGCGGCTTCCTCGGCAAGGACGTCACGGCCGACACCCTGCTGGCCGGACTGCGCACGGTGGCCTCCGGCGAGGCGCTGCTCTCACCCACCGCGACCCGCACCCTCATCACGAACTTCCTCATGTCCCCCGCCCCCGACGCCCACCTCGCGCCTCCGCAACGCCTGTCGGAGCTCACCGTCCGCGAGCGCGAGGTGATGGCCCTGGCCGCCGAGGGCCGGTCCAACACCGAGATCGCCGAGGTCCTCACGCTCAGCCCGCTGACCGTGCGCACCCATATCCACCGCGCGATGACGAAGCTGGGCGCCCGCGACCGCGCCCAACTGGTCGTCATCGCCTACCAGACGGGCCTGGTACGGGCGACGCCGCCCGCACCGTGACCGTGGACGCCGACCGGTGTCGCCGCGAGAACTCACTTCTGGACCGGCGGGCAGTAGCCGGTCTCCTCGCCGATGGTGTTGATCTCGGCGTTGG
>NZ_JACVYG010000092.1:0-19812 GCF_014712245.1 Streptomyces sp. 5-10 | reverse complement strand
GGGTGGCGCGATGGTCGCGGTGCAGGCGTCGGAGGACGAGGTGGCGCCGCTGCTGAATGAGCGGGTGTCGATCGCCGCGCTCAACGGGCCGTCGTCGGTGGTCATCGCCGGTGATGAGGACGTGGCGCTGGAGATCGCGGCCGGTTTCGAGGCGCAGGGTCGGAAGACCAAGCGGCTCACGGTCAGCCATGCGTTCCACTCGCCGCGCATGGACGGGATGCTGGACGCGTTCCGCGAGGTGGCCGAGGGGTTGTCGTACGAGGCCCCGCGCATCCCGATCGTGTCGAATCTGACCGGTGGCGTGGTGTCCGCCGAGGAGATCACCACCCCCGGACTTCTGGGTGCGCCACGTCCGCGAGGCCGTCCGCTTCCTCGACGGTGTGCGGACGCTGGAAGCCGAGGGCGTGACGACCTTCGTCGAGCTCGGCCCCGATGGCGTCCTCTCCGCGATGGCGCAGGAGTGCCTGACGGACTCCGCGTCCGACGCCGCGTTCGCCGCCACGTTGCGGAAGGGGCGTGCCGAGGCCGAGTCCGTGACCACCGCCCTCGCCCTGCTGCATGTCCGGGGCCACTCCCCGGACTGGGGCGGCTACTTCGAGGGCGCCGGGGCCCGGCGGGTCGAGCTGCCGACCTACGCCTTCCAGCGCACCCGGTACTGGTGGGAGGAGGCCCCGGCGGCGGAGGTCGCGCCGGGCGGTGCCGTCGACGGGCGGTTCTGGGAGGTGGTGGAGCGCGGGGATGTGGCCGCGCTGGCGGCGGAGCTCGCGGTGGATCCGGGGGTTTCGCTGGGTGAGGTGTTGCCCGCGCTGTCGTCGTGGCGGCGGCAGGAGTCGGTGCGTTCGGCGGTGGACGGCTGGCGTTACCGGGTGGTGTGGAAGCCCGTGACGGAGCGGTTGGCCACCGGGGTGCTGGGCGGCTGCTGGTTGGTGGTCGTCCCGGCGGACGCGGCTGAGGGTGCCTGGGCCACGGGTGTGGTGCGGATGCTGGCCGGGCGTGGCGTCGATGTGCGCGTGGTCGAGTCGAACGCGGCGGACCGCGCCGGGCTGGCGGAGGAGCTGCGTACGGCGGTCGTGGGCGGTTCGGTGGCGGGGGTGTTCTCCCTGCTGGCGGTCGAGTCCGCGTCGGGGTTGTTGCGTACGGCCGCGTTGGTGCAGGCGTTGGGTGATGTGGGTGTGGGTGCGCCGTTGTGGGTGGCGACGCGGGGTGCGGTGTCGGTGGGGCGTTCCGATGGTGTGGTGAGTCCGGGTCAGGCGTTGGTGTGGGGGCTTGGCCGGGTGGCGGCGTTGGAGTTGCCGGAGCGGTGGGGTGGTCTGGTCGATCTGCCGGAGTCGGTGGATGAGCGTGCGTTGGGGCGGCTTGCGGGTGTGCTGGCCGGGGCCGGGGCCGGTGGCTCGGGTGAGGATCAGGTCGCGGTGCGCGCCTCGGGCGTCTTCGGACGCCGGCTGACGGAGGCTTCCGGGACCCGTACGTCCGGCGATGAGGGCTGGCGGGCGTCCGGTTCGGTGCTGGTGACGGGTGGCACGGGTGCGCTGGGTGCGCATGTGGCTCGCTGGCTGGTGGCGAACGGGGCCGAGCATGTGGTGCTCACCAGCCGCCGGGGGCCGGAGGCTCCGGGTGCGGCCGAGCTGCGGGATGAGCTCGTGGCTTCGGGGGCTCGGGTGACGGTGGCCGCGTGTGATGTGGCGGACCGGGACGCGCTCGCCGAACTGCTGGCGTCCATACCGGCCGAGTTCCCGCTGACCGCCGTCGTGCACGCCGCCGGTGTGCTGGACGACGGCCTGGTGGACACGCTGGACGCCGAGCGCCTGGAACGGGTGGTGCGCGCCAAGGCCACCTCCGCGCGGAACCTCCATGAACTCACCCGCGACCTGGACCTGTCGGCGTTCGTCCTCTTCTCCTCGCTCGCCGGATCGGTGGGGGCCGCCGGTCAGGGCAACTACGCGGCGGCCAACGCCTACTTGGACGCGCTGGCCGAGCGGCGGCGCGCCCAGGGCTTGCCCGCCACCTCGATCGCCTGGGGCCCGTGGGCCGAGGGCGGCATGGCCGCCGACGAGGCGCTGGAGCGGCGGATGCGCCGCGACGGAGTGCCGCCGATGGCGCCCGAGTCGGCGCTCATCGCGCTGCGGCAGGCGCTGGATCTCGATGACACCGCCGTGACGGTCGCGGACCTGGACTGGGACCGGTTCCTCGCCGAGTTCACCGCCGTACGGCCGAGCGCGCTGTTCGGTGAGGTGCGGGCCGCGCGTCCGGCGCCGGCCGCCGAGGGCGCGCCGCGCCCGACCGCCACCGCCGGGACCGGGACCGGCACCGCGACCGGCACCGGCACGCTCGCGGAGCGGCTGTCCGGGCTGACGGAGAACGAGCGCGCGCAGACGCTGCTGGAGTTGGTCCGTACCCAGGTCGCGTCGGTGCTGGGGCACGGCGGGTCCGAGGCGGTGGCAGCCGGGCGCGCCTTCAAGGAGCTGGGCTTCGACTCGCTCACCGCCGTCGAACTCCGCAACCGGCTCAACGCGGCGACCGGCCTGCGGCTGCCCGCCACGCTCATCTACGACTACCCGAACGCGACGGCCCTGGCCGACCATCTGCGTGCTGAGCTGCTGGGTGCGGATGTTGTGGCGGCGGGTGGTGTGGTGGCTCCTGCGGTCGCGGTGGCCGACGATCCGATCGCGATCGTGGCGATGAGCTGTCGTTTCCCGGGTGGGGTGCGGTCGCCGGAGGAGTTGTGGCAGCTGCTGATGGCGGGTGGGGACGCGATCGCGGAGTTCCCGTCGGACCGTGGCTGGGATCTGGCGGGGCTGTACGACCCGGATCCGGATCGTCAGGGGACGTCGTACGCGCGTGAGGGTGGTTTCCTCTACGACGCGGGGGACTTCGACGCGTCGTTCTTCGGCATCTCGCCGCGTGAGGCGCTGGCGATGGATCCGCAGCAGCGGCTGCTGCTGGAGACCTCCTGGGAGGCGTTCGAACGCGCGGGCATCGACCCGGGGGCGCTGCGCGGTCAGCAGATCGGTGTCTTCGCGGGGACCAACGGCCAGGACTATCTGTCGCTGCTGATGCAGGCGCCCGAGGGCCTTGAGGGCCATCTGGGCACGGGCAACGCGGCGAGCGTGGTGTCCGGCCGGGTGGCGTACACCTTCGGCCTCGAGGGCCCGGCCGTCACGGTCGACACGGCCTGCTCGTCGTCGCTGGTGGCGCTGCATCTCGCGGTGCAGGCGCTGCGGCAGGGCGAGTGCACGATGGCGCTCGCGGGCGGCGTCACGGTGATGTCCACCCCCGAGAACTTCATCGACTTCAGCCGTCAGCGCGGACTGGCCGCCGACGGCCGGATCAAGGCGTTCGCGGCCGGTGCGGATGGCACGGGCTGGGGCGAGGGCGTCGGCATGCTGCTCGTGGAGCGGCTGTCGGACGCGCGCAGGAATGGCCACCCGGTGCTGGCGGTCGTGCGGGGCTCGGCCATCAACCAGGACGGTGCGTCGAACGGCCTCACGGCCCCCAACGGTCCGTCCCAGCAGCGCGTCATCCGGCAGGCGCTGACCAGCGCCGGGCTGACGAGCGGCGATGTGGACGTCGTCGAGGCGCATGGCACGGGTACGACGCTGGGTGACCCGATCGAGGCGCAGGCGCTGCTGGCCACGTACGGGCAGCAGCGGGAGGCCGACCGGCCGTTGTGGCTGGGGTCCATCAAGTCCAACATCGGTCATACGCAGGCGGCTGCCGGTGTCGCGGGCGTCATCAAGATGGTGCTGGCGATGCGGCACGGTGTGCTGCCGCAGACGTTGCACGTGGACGCGCCGTCGCCGCATGTGGACTGGTCGGCGGGGGCGGTCTCGCTGCTGACGGAGCAGGTGGAGTGGCCGGAGACCGGCCGTCCGCGCCGCGCCGGTATCTCCTCGTTCGGCATCAGTGGCACCAACGCGCACACCATCATCGAGCAGGCCCCGGCGGTCGACGCGCCGACCGAGGCACCCGAGCGGAACGGCCTCGGCGGCCTTCTGCCGTTCGCCCTCTCGGCCAAGAACGCCGAAGCGCTGCGGGAGCAGGCCGCGCGGCTGCACACCCACATCGCGTCGCGCCCGGAGGTGGCGCCGCTCGACGTCGCCCACGCCCTGGCCGTCGGCCGCGCCGCCCTGGAGCGGCGTGCGGTGCTGACCGTCGGTGACCGGGACGACCTGCTGCGGACACTCGACGCGGTGGCCCGGGGCGAGTCCGCTCCGGGTGTGGTCGAGGGGACGGTCGCCGAGGGCAAGGTGGCGTTCCTCTTCACGGGGCAGGGCAGCCAGCGGCTCGGTATGGGGCGTGAGCTCTACGACGCCTTCCCGGTGTTCGCGGATGCGCTGGATGAGGTGTGTGCGCATCTGGATCTGTACCTGGAGCGGCCGCTGCGGGATGTGTTGTTCGGGGAGGACGCGGCGGTCCTGGACAGGACGGGGTTCACCCAGCCCGCGCTGTTCGCGGTTGAGGTGGCGCTGTTCCGTCTCGTTGAGGCGTGGAGGCTGACGCCGGACTTCCTGTCCGGGCATTCGATCGGTGAGCTGGCCGCCGCGCATGTGGCGGGTGTGTGGTCTTTGGCGGACGCGGCGCGGTTGGTGGCGGCGCGTGGCCGTTTGATGCAGGAGCTTGCCGAGGGCGGCGCGATGGTCGCGGTGCAGGCGTCGGAGGACGAGGTGGCGCCGCTGCTGACCGAGCGCGTCAGCATCGCCGCCGTCAACGGCCCGATCTCCGTCGTCATCGCGGGCGACGAGGACGCGGCGCTGGAGATCGCGGCCGGTTTCGAGGCGCAGGGCCGTAAGACCAAGCGGCTCACCGTGAGCCACGCGTTCCATTCGCCGCGTATGGACGGGATGCTGGAGGCGTTCCGCGAGGTGGCCGAGGGGCTGTCATACGAGGCCCCGCGCATCCCGATCGTCTCCAACCTCACCGGCGAGCTGGTCTCCGCCGAGGAGATCACGACCCCCGACTTCTGGGTGCGCCACGTCCGCGAGGCCGTCCGCTTCCTCGACGGCATCCGCACCCTCGAAGCCCAGGGCGTCACCACCTACCTCGAACTCGGCCCCGACGGCGTCCTCTCCGCGATGGCGCAGGAGTGCGTGACCGACTCCGCGTCCGACGCCGCCTTCGCCGCCGCCCTGCGCAAGGACCGCCCCGAAGCCGAGGCGCTGCTCTCGGCCGTCGCACGCGCGCACGTCCGTGGTGTGACACCGGACTGGGCGGCCGTGTTCGCCGGTACGGGCGCCGCCCCCGTGGACCCGGCCGAGCTGCCCACCTACGCCTTCCAGCGGCAGCGCTACTGGCCCAGCGCCGCCGCCCTCGCGGCGGGCGACCCCGAGTCGATCGGGCTGGGCGACATCGACCATCCGCTCCTCGGCGCCGCCGTCGCGCTCGCGGACGCCGATGGCCTCCTGCTCACCGGGGTGCTCTCCACCCGCACCCACCCCTGGCTGGCCGACCACGCGGTCATGGACACCGTGCTGCTGCCCGGCACCGCCTTCGTGGAGCTGGCGAGCACGGCGGGCGCCCAGGTCGGCTGTGAGCGGCTGGACGAACTGACCCTCGAAGCCCCGCTCGTGCTGCCCGAGCACACCGGGGTGCGGGTGCAGCTCGTCGTGGACGGGCCGGACGAGTCCGGCCGCCGTTCCTTCAGCCTGCACTCGCGACGGCAGGACGCGCTCGGCACCGAGCCGTGGACGCGCCACGCCACCGGCGTGCTCGCGCCCGGCGCCCGGATGCCCGAGTCGGACCACCCCGATGAGCTGGCCGTATGGCCGCCGCGGGGCGCGACGCCGATCGCGGTCGAGGGGCTGTACGAGGAGCTGGCCGGGGCGGGCCTCGGCTACGGGCCGGTGTTCCAGGGGCTCAAGGGCGCCTGGCGGCTCGGCGAGAACCTTTACGCCGAGGTGGGCTTCCCCGAGGGCGCGCCGCTGACGTCGAGCGCCGAGGCCGGGCGGTTCGGGCTGCACCCGGCCCTGCTCGACGCCGCGCTGCACGTCATCGGCCTCGACACCGCCGACCGCGCGTCGGCGTTGGCCGAGGGTGCGCTGCTGCCGTTCGCGTGGAACGGCGTCCAGCTGCACGCGGCCGGGGCCGGTGCGCTGCGGGTGCGGCTGTCCGAGCGGTCGTCGAACGCGGTCGCGCTGCTGGTGGCCGACGGCACGGGCCGTCCGGTGGCCACGGTCGAGTCCGTGGCGCTGCGGGCGGCCTCGGCCGACCAGGTGCGCGCGGCGCGCGGCGGGCTGCACGAGTCGCTGTTCCGGCTGGACTGGACGGCGGTTCCGGCGCCCGCGACCGGCGCGGTCACGGGCGACTGGGCGGTGCTCGGTGCTGACGCCGCCGAACTGGCCGCGCTGGAGGGCGCGTTCGGGCCCGGGGTCCGGCTCGCCGCGTACCGCGATCTGGCGGTGCTGCGGACGGCCGTGGACGCCGGGGCACCCGCGCCCGACACCGTCCTGCTGAGCGCTACCGCTACCGGTGGCGATGGCGGCGCGTCGGCTGTGCACGAGGCCACCCAGAGCGTGCTCGCCCTGCTCCAGGAGTGGCTGGCCGATGAGCGGTTCGCCGCGTCGCGGCTGGTGCTGCTGACCCGGGGCGCGGTGGAGACCGAGCCGGGCGCGGGCGTGGCGGATCTGCCGTACGCCGCCGTGCGCGGTCTGTTCCGCTCCGCCCAGTCGGAGAACCCGGGCCGTCTGGTGCTGCTGGACGTGGACGGCGAGGAGGGCTCGTACCGTACGGTGCCCGTCGCGCTCGGCGTGGACGAGGCGGAGCTGGCGCTGCGCGCGGGCGTGGCGCTCGCGCCACGGCTGGCCCGGGTGCCGGTCGGCGAAAACACCGACGACACGGACACGGAAGCCGCTACCGTCCCGTCGTACGACCCCAACGGCACCGTGCTGATCACCGGCGCCTCCGGAACCCTCGGTGGCCTCTTCGCCCGCCACCTCGTCTCCGCCCACGGCGTACGCCACCTGCTGCTGGTCAGCCGCCGTGGCGCCGACGCCGAGGGCGCCGAGGAGCTGGGCGCCGAGCTCACGGCGGCCGGTGCCACCGTCACCTGGGCGGCCTGCGACGTGGCCGACCGCGACGCGCTCGCCGCGACCCTGGCCGCCCTCCCGGACCGGCATCCGCTGACCGCCGTGGTGCACACGGCGGGCGTCCTGGACGACGGCATCCTCGGCTCGCTGACGCCCGAGCGGGTGGCGCGGGTGCTGCGCCCCAAGGTGGACGCGGCGCTGAACCTGCACGAGCTGACCCGCGACCACGAGCTGTCCGCGTTCGTGCTGTTCTCCGGTGCCGCCGCCGTGTTCGGCGCGCCCGGACAGGCGAGCTACGCCGCCGCCAACTCCTTCCTGGAGGCGCTGGCCCAGCACCGCGTCGCCCAGGGGCTTCCGGCCACCGCGCTGGCCTGGGGCCTGTGGGCCGGTGCGGGCATGGGCAGCGGTCTCGACGAGCTCGATCTGCGGCGCATCGCGCGCGGCGGGGTCGCCCCGATCGCCGCCGACGAGGGGCTGACGCTCTTCGACGCGGCACGCGCCGACGGCGCCGCCGTGCTGTTCCCGATGCGGCTCGACTACGAGGGGCTGCGCACCGAGGCCACGGCGGCCGGGACCGTACCGGCCCTGTTCCGGGGCCTGGTGCGGACCCCGGTCCGGCGGGCCGCCGCCGCGGCCGCCACCGCCGACGGCTCCTCGCTCGCCCAGCGCCTCGCCGGGCTCGCGCGGCCCGAACAGGACCGTGAGCTGCTGGAGTTGGTGTGCGGCCGGGTCGCCGCGGTGCTCGGTTACGCGGGCCCGGACGCCGTCGAGGCCGGGCGGGCGTTCAAGGAGCTGGGCTTCGACTCGCTCACCGCCGTCGAGCTCCGCAACGACCTCAAGACCGTCACCGGGCTGCGGCTCCCGGCGACGCTCGTCTTCGACTACCCGACCCCCGCCGCCCTCGCCGGCCATCTGCGCGAGGAGCTGCTGGGCGCCGAGGAGACCACCGCGCCGCTCGTCCCCGTACGGACGCAGGCGGCCCCGGCGCTCGACGACGACCCGATCGTCATCGTCGGCATGAGCTGCCGCTACCCGGGCGGGGTGCGCACCCCGGAGGAGCTGTGGGAGCTCGTCGCCACCGGTGGCGACGGCATCTCCGGCTTCCCCGTGGACCGTGGCTGGGACCTCGACGGCCTCTACCACCCGGACCCCGACCACGCGGGCACCTCGTACACCCGCGAGGGCGGCTTCCTGCACGACGCCGCCGACTTCGACCCGGACTTCTTCGGGATCTCGCCGCGTGAGGCGCTGGCGATGGACCCGCAGCAGCGGCTGCTGCTGGAGACCTCGTGGGAGGCGTTCGAGCGGGCGGGCATCGACCCGGCGCGGGTGCGCGGCAGCCGTGTCGGCGTGTTCGCGGGCGTCATGTACCACGACTACGTGACCGGCCTCGACGGCATCCCCGACGGTGTCGAGGGCTACATCGGCACCGGCAACGCGGGCTCCATCGCCTCCGGCCGGGTGGCGTACACCTTCGGTCTCGAAGGCCCGGCGGTCACCGTGGACACGGCGTGTTCGTCGTCGCTGGTGGCGCTGCACTGGGCGATCCAGGCGCTGCGCGCGGGCGAGTGCACGATGGCGCTGGCCGGTGGTGTGGCGGTCATGGCCACACCCGAGACGTTCATCGACTTCAGCCGTCAGCGCGGCCTGGCCACGGACGGCCGCTGCAAGTCGTTCGCGGCGTCGGCGGACGGCACGGGCTGGGCCGAGGGCGCGGGCATGCTGCTCGTGGAGCGGCTGTCGGACGCGCGGCGCAACGGCCACCCGGTGCTGGCGGTGGTCCGGGGTTCGGCCATCAACCAGGACGGCGCGAGCAATGGCCTGACGGCGCCCAACGGCCCGTCCCAGCAGCGCGTCATCCGGCAGGCGCTGGCCACCGCCGGGCTGTCGGCCGGCGATGTGGACGTGGTCGAGGCACACGGCACGGGTACGACGCTGGGTGACCCGATCGAGGCGCAGGCGCTGCTCGCGACGTACGGCCAGGAGCGGGAGGCCGACCGGCCGTTGTGGCTGGGGTCCATCAAGTCCAACATCGGCCACACGCAGGCCGCGGCCGGTGTCGCGGGCATCATCAAGATGGTGATGGCCATGCGGCACGGTGTGCTGCCGCGGACGCTGCACGTGGACGCGCCCTCCCCGAACGTCGACTGGGAGGACGGCGCGGTCTCGCTGCTGACCGAGCCGATGGAGTGGCCGGAGACCGGCCGTCCGCGCCGCGCCGGTGTGTCGTCGTTCGGCATCAGCGGCACCAACGCGCACACCATCATCGAGCAGCCGCCGGCCGCCGAGGACCGCGAGGAGGCGGCGGCGCGGCCGTCCGCCGTACCGCCGGTGCTGCCGTGGCCGCTGTCGGCCGTGGGCGGTGACGCGCTGCGCGACCAGGCCCGCCGCCTGCGCGACCGGCTGCGCGCCGCCGACGAGGACGTGGACCTGGCCGCCATCGGCTACACCCTCGCCGCCGGGCGCACCGCCTTCGAGGACCGCGCGGTGCTGGTGGCCGACGGCCGAGAGGGCTTCCTGCGCGCCCTGGAGGCGCTGGCCTCCGGCGAACTGGCCACGGGCCTGGTGCAGGGCTCGCCGGTGGCCGGGAAGGTGGCGTTCCTGTTCACCGGTCAGGGCAGCCAGCGGCTGGGGATGGGGCGTGAGCTGTACGACGCCTACCCGGTGTTCGCGGAGGCGTTCGACGCGGTGTGCGACGCGCTGGACGCGCATCTGGAACGGCCGCTGAAGACCGTGGTGTTCGGGGACGATGCGGAGGCGCTGGATCAGACGGGGTTCACCCAGCCCGCGCTGTTCGCGGTTGAGGTGGCGCTGTTCCGGCTGGTTTCGGAGGCGTGGGGGCTGCGGCCCGACTTCCTGTCCGGGCATTCGATCGGTGAGCTGGCCGCCGCGCATGTGGCGGGTGTGTTGTCGCTGGCGGACGCGGCGCAGCTGGTGGCGGCGCGTGGGCGGTTGATGCAGGAGCTCCCCGCCGGTGGCGCGATGATCGCCGTCCAGGCGTCGGAGGACGAGGTGACGCCGCTGCTCACCGAGCGCGTCTCGATCGCCGCGCTCAACGGGCCGACCTCCGTGGTCATCGCCGGTGATGAGGACGCGGCGCTGGAGATCGCGGCCGGTTTCGAGGCGCGGGGTCGGAAGACCAAGCGGCTCACGGTCAGCCACGCGTTCCACTCGCCGCGTATGGACGGCATGCTGGACGCCTTCCGGGAGGTGGCGCAGGGTCTGACGTACGCGGCACCGCGCATCCCGATCGTCTCCAACCTCACCGGCTCCGTGGTCTCCACCGAGGAGATCACGACCCCCGAGTTCTGGGTGCGCCACGTCCGCGAGGCCGTGCGCTTCCTCGACGGTGTGCGGACGTTGGAAGCCCAGGGCGTCACCACCTACCTCGAACTCGGCCCCGACGGCGTGCTCTCCGCCATGGGCCAGGACTGCCTCGCCGAAGGCGACACGGCGGGCTTCGTGGCCGCCCTGCGCGGTGGCCACCCCGAGGCCGAGGCCGTCACCACCGCCCTCGCCACCCTGCACACCCGGGGATTCGCCCCGGACTGGGAGGCGTTCTACGCCGGAACCGGCGCGCGGCGCGTGGAGCTGCCGACGTACGCCTTCCAGCGGCGGCGCTACTGGCTGGACGTGCGGACGGCCACCGCCACCCCCGAGGCCACGGGCCAGAACGCCGTCGACGCCCGCTTCTGGGAGGCCGTCGAGCGTGCGGACCTGGCCTCGCTCGCCGAGACCCTGAACCTGGACACCGAGGACAGCGGTGCGCTGGAGGCCCTGCTGCCCTCGCTGTCGTCCTGGCGGCGGCAGCAGTCGCAGCGTTCGACGGTGGACGGCTGGCGCTACCGGGTGTCGTGGAAGCCGGTCACCGACCGCTCCGCCGCGTCCCTGACCGGCGGCTGGCTCGTGGTGATACCGGCCGAGGCGGCCGAGGACGCCTGGGTCGCGGGTGCCGTACGGATGCTGAACGACCGTGGCCTCGACGTGCGCCGCGTCGAGCTGACCGCCGACGACGACCGCGCCACGGTGGCCGAGCGGCTGGCCGGGGCCATCGGCGACGCGCCCGTGACCGGCGGTGTGCTCTCCCTGCTGGCCCTCGCGGACAGCGACGGCAGTGGCGACGGTGATGGCGACGGCGATGTGCTGCTGCGCACGGCCGCGCTGACGCAGGCCCTGGGCGACGCGGGCATCGGCGCGCCGCTGTGGGTGGCCACGCGGGGCGCGGTGGCCGTGGGCCGTTCGGACGGAACGGTCAGCCCCGCGCAGTCGCAACTGTGGGGTCTGGGCCGGGTGGCCGCGCTGGAGGTGCCCGAGCGCTGGGGCGGTCTGGTCGACCTCCCCGAGACGGCCGACGAGCGTGCGCTGGGACGGCTCGCGGAGGTGCTGGCCGGTTCTGGTGCCGGCGTCATCTCCGGTGCCGGTGTCATCTCCGGTGGCGGAGTCATCTCCGGTGCCGGTGGCGAGGACCAGGTGGCGGTGCGGGCGTCGGGCGTGTTCGCGCGCCGTCTCGTCCGGGCCTCCGCGCCCGCGTCCGCCAGCGGCTCCTGGACCCCGGGCGCCGGTACGACCCTGGTCACCGGCGGTACGGGCGCGCTGGGCGCGCAGGTGGCCCGCTGGCTGGTCGCGGGCGGCGCCGAACATGTGCTGCTCGCCGGCCGCCGTGGCCTCGACGCCCCCGGCGCCGCCGAGCTGCGCGATGAACTCGCCGCCTCCGGCGCGCGGGTGACGATCGCCGCGTGTGATGTAGCCGACCGGGACGCGCTCGCGCGGCTCCTCGCCGACATCCCGGCCGAGCTGCCGCTGACCGGTGTGGTGCACACGGCCGGGGTGCTGGACGACGGCGTACTGGACTCGCTCACCCCCGAGCGCTTCACCGGCGTCCTGCGCGCCAAGGCGGCCGCCGCGGCCCATCTCGACGAGCTGACGCGCGACCGGGAGCTGTCGGCCTTCGTGCTGTTCTCCTCGATCAGCGGCACGTTCGGCGCCGCCGGACAGGGCAACTACGCGGCCGCCAACGCCTACCTGGACGCGCTCGCCGAGCGGCGCCGCGCCCAGGGCCTGCCCGCCACCTCGATCGCCTGGGGCCCTTGGGCCGAGGGCGGGATGGCCACGGACGGGGCGCTGGAGCAGCGTCTGCGGCGCGGCGGACTGCCGCCGATGGACGCCGAGCTGGCGATCGGCGCGCTCCAGCGGGCGCTCGACCTCGACGACGCGGTGGTCACCGTCGCGGACATCGACTGGGACCGGTTCGCACCGGACTTCACCGCCGCACGGCCCAGCCGTCTGCTCGCGGACCTCCCGGAGATCCGCGCGGCGGCGGAGGCCACCGCCACCGCCCCCGCGGCCGACCGCTCCTCGCTCGCCGCCCGGCTGGCCGGGCTGGGCGAGGCGGAGCGGGACCGGCTGCTGCTGGACCTGGTCCGTACGCAGGTGGCCGCGGTGCTGGGACACGACGGCTCCGAGTCCATCGGCGCCGACCGGGCCTTCGGCGAGCTGGGCTTCGACTCGCTGACCGCCGTCGAGCTGCGCAACCGGCTCGGTGCCGCCAGCGGTGTCCAGCTGCCCGCCACCCTGGTCTTCGACTACCCGACGGCCTCCGCCCTCGCGACCTATCTGCGAAGCGAACTCATCGGGACCAGCACCGCCGTCGAGCCCACACACCCCACGGCCGTGACGGCGGCGGACGATGACGACCCGATCGCCATCGTCGCCATGAGCTGCCGTTTCCCGGGCGGCGTGCGGTCGCCCGAGGAGCTGTGGCAGCTGCTCACCGCGGGCGGGGACGCGATCGCCGAGTTCCCGGCCGACCGCGGCTGGGACCTGGACGCGCTCTACGACCCGGACCCGGACACCCGTGGCACCTTCTACGCACGCGAGGGCGGTTTCCTCTACGACGCGGGCCACTTCGACGCCGCGTTCTTCGGGATCTCGCCGCGTGAGGCCCTTGCCATGGACCCGCAGCAGCGGCTGCTGCTGGAGACCTCCTGGGAGGCGTTCGAGCGCGCGGGCATCGACCCGGCCACGCTGCGCGGCACGTCCGCCGGGGTGTTCGTCGGCTCCAACGGGCAGGACTACGACGCCTCGCTGCACACCGTTCCCGAGGGCGTCGAGGGCTATCTCGGCACGGGCAACGCGGCCAGCGTGGTGTCCGGCCGGCTCGCGTACACCTTCGGTCTGGAGGGCCCGGCGGTCACCGTCGACACGGCGTGCTCGTCGTCGCTGGTGGCGCTGCACTGGGCGATCCAGGCGCTGCGCCAGGGCGAGTGCTCGCTCGCGCTCGCGGGCGGTGTGACGGTCATGTCGAGCCCCGGCGCGTACATCGAGTTCAGCCGCCAGCGCGGGCTGGCCCCGGACGGCCGCTGCAAGGCGTTCGCGGCCGGGGCCGATGGCACCGGCTGGGGCGAGGGCGTCGGCATGCTGCTCGTGGAGCGGCTGTCGGACGCCCGCCGCAACGGCCACCCGGTGCTGGCGCTCGTCCGTGGCTCGGCCATCAACCAGGACGGCGCCTCCAACGGCCTGACCGCGCCCAACGGCCCCGCCCAGCAGCGCGTCATCCGCCAGGCGCTGGCCGGTGCGGGCCTGTCCGCCGCCGAGGTGGACGCGGTCGAGGCCCACGGCACCGGCACCCGGCTCGGCGACCCGATCGAGGCGCAGGCGCTGCTGGCCACCTACGGCCAGGAGCGGGACGCGGAGCGGCCGCTGTGGCTGGGCGCCAGCAAGTCCAACATCGGCCACACCCAGGCCGCGGCCGGTGTCGCGGGTGTCATCAAGATGGTGCTGGCCATGCGCCACGGTGTGCTGCCGCGCACCCTGCACGTGGACGAGCCGTCGCCGCACGTGGACTGGTCGGCGGGCGCGGTGTCGCTGCTGACCGAGCAGGTGGCGTGGCCGGAGACCGGCCGTCCGCGCCGCGCGGGCGTCTCCTCGTTCGGCTTCAGCGGCACCAACGCCCATACGGTGCTGGAGCAGGCACCGGTCCACGACGAGACCGCCGGGGAAGCCGCCCCGCGGCACCCGCTCGTCCGGCCCGACGTGGTGGCCTGGCCGCTGTCGGCCAAGGGCGAGGACGCGCTGCGCGCCCAGGCCGAGCGGCTGCGCGCCCACCTCGAGGCCGAGGCCGGACCGGACGCGGTGGAGGCGACGTCCTCGCTGCTGGACGTGGCGTATTCGCTGGCCACCACCCGGTCCGCCCTGGAGCACCGCGCGGTGGTCCTCGGCCCGGACCGGGACCGGCTGCTCGCGGGGCTGACCGCCCTCGCGCGCGGCGAGTCCGCCGCGCAGCTGGTCCGGGGCGTGCCCGTGGAGGGCCGCACCGCCGTGCTCTTCACCGGGCAGGGCAGCCAGCGGCTCGGCATGGGCCGTGAGCTGTACGAGGCCAGCCCCGTCTTCGCGGAGGCGCTGGACGCGGTCCGCGCCGAGCTGGACCGGCACCTCGAACTCCCGCTGTACGACGCGCTGTTTGGGGACGACGAGGAGCCGCTGGACCGGACCGGGTTCACCCAGCCCGCGCTGTTCGCCGTCGAGGTGGCGCTGTTCCGGCTGGCCGAGGCCGCCGGGCTGCGGCCGGACGTCCTGGCCGGGCACTCCATCGGCGAGCTGGCCGCCGCACACGTGGCCGGGGTGCTGTCGCTGGAGGACGCCGCCACGCTGGTGGCCGCGCGCGGCCGGCTGATGCAGCAACTGCCCTCCGGCGGCGCGATGATCGCGCTCCAGGCGGCGGAGGACGAGGTCGAACCGCTGCTCACCGAGCGCGTCTCGATAGCCGCGCTCAACGGTCCGACCTCCGTGGTCATCGCCGGTGATGAGGACGCGGCGCTGGAGATCGCTTCCGGTTTTGAGGCGCGGGGCCGCAAGACCAAGCGGCTCACCGTGAGCCACGCCTTCCACTCCCCGCTGATGGACGGCATGCTCGCCGAGTTCCGCAAGGTCGCCGAGGGGCTGACCTACGGCGCGCCGCGCATCCCGATCGTCTCCACCGTCACCGGGCAGCGGATCTCCGACGAGCTGGGCATGGCCGCCGACTACTGGGTGCGCCACGTCCGCCACGCCGTCCGCTTCCTCGACGGGGTCCGGGCACTGGAGGCCCAGGGCGTCACCACCTACGTCGAGTTGGGCCCGGACGGGGTGCTGTCCGCCATGGCGCAGGACTGCGTCACCGCCGGGGACGAGGGCGCCGAGGACGTGGCCTTCGTGCCCGTGCTGCGCGCCGGGCGTCCCGAGACGGAGGCGCTGACCACCGCCCTCGCCACGCTGCACGTCCGGGGCGCGGCGCTGGACTGGGAGGCGCTGTTCGCCGGGACCGGCGCCCGCCGCGTCGAGCTGCCCACGTACGCGTTCCAGCGGCGGCGCTACTGGCTCGAGGGCACCCCGCACCCTACGCCCGGCCAGGAGGCCACGGCCGACGACACCGCCGGGGCCCGGTTCTGGGAGGCGGTCGAGAGCGATGACCTCGCCTCGCTGTCGGACGCCGTGGGCATCGACGTGGACCAGCCGCTCAGCGCGCTGCTCCCGGCGCTGTCCGCGTGGCGGCGCCGGGAGCGCGAGCGGTCCGCGCTCGACGGCTGGCGCTACCGCGTCACCTGGAAGCCGTTGGAGGAGCCCCGGCTCGCCGCCGCCCCCGGCGTCTGGCTGGTCGCCGAACCGGCCGCCCCCGCGGGCCACGCCGAGGCCGTGCGGCGGGTCGTGGCCGCGCTGGCCGACCGGGGCGCCGACATCCGGCGCATCGCGGCCGACGGCGCGGACCTCGACCGGGAGGCGCTGGCCGAGCGGATCCGCCGGGCGGCGGCCGACGAGCCCGTGCACGGGGTGCTGTCGCTGCTCGCTTGGGACGAGCGGGTGCACCCCGACCACCCCGCCGTGCCCACCGGGCTGCTGCGCACCGGAGTGCTGGTGCAGGCGCTCGGGGACGCGGGCCTGGACGCCCCGCTGTGGTGCGCCACCACCGGCGCCGTCGCCACCGCCGCATCGGAGCCGGTCGGCAGCGCCGCGCAGGCGCAGGTCTGGGGCCTGGGCCGGGTGGTCGCGCTGGAGCACCCCGAGCGCTGGGGCGGTCTGATCGACCTGCCCGCGACGCTCGACGAACGGGCCGCCGACCGCTTGGCCGGTGTGCTGGGCGGACACGGCGACGGCGACGAGGACCAGTTGGCGATCCGTACGGCCGGAGTCCTGGGCCGCCGCCTCGCCCGCGCCGGGGGCGCCCACGTCGAGCGCGCCCACGCCGAGCGCGCCCCGGCCACCGGGGCGCCGTGGCGGCCGCGTGGCACGGTCCTGGTCACCGGCGGCACCGGCGCGCTGGGCGCCCATGTGGCCCGCTGGCTGGCGGAGAACGGCGCCGAGCATCTGGTGCTCACCAGCCGCCGTGGCCCCGACGCCCCCGGCGCCACCGAGCTGCGCGACGAACTCGCCGCGTCCGGTGCCCAGGTGACCGTCGCCGCCTGCGATGTCACCGACCGGGACGCGGTGGCCGGGCTGCTGGCCCGGATCCGCGACGACCACCCCCAGCACCCGCTCACGGCGGTCGTGCACACGGCGGGCGCCGGGCAGTTCGCACCGGTCGCGGAGACCACTCCGGCCGATGTCGCCGATGTGGTGGCCGCCAAGGTGGCGGGCGCGGCCCATCTGGACGTGCTGCTCGGCGACACCGAGCTGGACGCCTTCGTGCTCTTCTCCTCGATCGCCGGGGTGTGGGGCAGTGGCGGCCAGGGCGCGTACGCGGCCGGAAACGCGTTCCTCGACGCGCTGGCCGAACAGCGCCGGGCCCGTGGCCTGGCCGCCACCTCGGTGGCCTGGGGCCCGTGGGCGGACGGCGGGCTCGTCGCCGACGACGAGGCGGCCGAGCAACTGCGCCGCCGCGGCCTGCCGATGATGGCCCCGCACTCCGCCATCGCCGCACTCCAGCAGGTGCTGGACCGGAACGAGACCGCCGTGGCCGTGGCCGACGTCGACTGGGGCCGCTTCGCCCCCGCCTTCGCCGCGGCCCGCCCCCGTCCGCTCATCGCCGATCTGCCCGAGGTCCGCGCGGCCCTCGCGGCGGACCCGGCGGAGGGCGCGGGCGGCGGTGGCACGGCCGAGGCACCGGCGGAGTCCCTGCGGCAGCGGCTCGCGGGCCTCACCGGGCCCGAGGCCGAGAAGGTCCTGCTCGACCTCGTCCGTACGGAGGTCGCCGCCGTCCTCGGACACGAGGACACCACGGCCGTCCAGGCGGGCCGGGCCTTCAAGGAGCTGGGCTTCGACTCGCTCACCGCCGTCGAACTCCGCAACCGGCTGGGCGCGGCCACCGGGCTCCAGCTCACCGCCACGCTGGTCTTCGACCACCCGACGCCCAGTGCGCTCGCCGGTGTGCTGCGCGCCGACCTGCTCGGCGAGGACACCACCCCCCAACTCCCGGTCCTCGCCGAAATCGACAAGCTGGAATTCGCCCTTTCCAACGTCTCCGACGACGCGACGGAACGCGAGCGGGTCACCGCGCGCCTCGAAGCGCTGTTGCGGACCTGGAACGAGAGTGAGAGCGCGGCCGGCGCCGACGGCGCCGACGACGATGAACTCGACCTCGACTCCGCCTCCGCCGAAGACATCTTCGACATCATCAACAATGAATTCGGAAGGTCCTGACGTGATGACCGCCCTCAATTCAACTGACCTCAGGAGGTGACGTTTCCGTGGCTAGCGCGAACGAAGAGAAGCTTCTCGACAATCTGAAGTGGATGACCACTGAGCTGCGCCGGGCCCGTCGCCGCCTGACCGAGGTGGAGGCGGACGCGCGGGAACCGATCGCCATCGTGGCGATGAGCTGCCGTTTCCCCGGTGGCATCGGTTCGCCCGAGGATTTGTGGCGGCTGGTCGCGGAGGGCGGCGACGCCATTTCCGGATTCCCCGCCGACCGCGGCTGGGACATCGAGGGACTGGCCGATCCCGACCCCGACCGCAAGGGCACCTTCTACAACAGCGGCGGCGGATTCCTCGACGGCGCCGCCGAATTCGACCCAGGATTCTTCGGCATTTCGCCGCGCGAGGCGCTGGCGATGGACCCGCAGCAGCGGCTGCTGCTGGAAACGTCCTGGGAGGCGTTCGAGCGCGCCGGAATCGACCCGACGTCCGTCAAGGGCAGCCGCACCGGCGTGTATGTGGGCGCCTCGGCCATGGGCTACGGCTCCGATGTGCAGGGCGCGCCGGAGGAGCTGGAGGGCCTGCTGCTCACCGGCGGTGCCACCAGTGTGCTGTCCGGCCGTATCGCCTACACCTTCGGCCTCGAGGGCCCGGCCGCCACGATCGACACCGCGTGTTCGTCGTCGCTGGTCGCGCTGCACTGGGCGGCCCAGGCGCTGCGGCAGCGCGAATGCTCGCTCGCCCTCGTCGGCGGCGTCACCGTGATGCCCAACCCCGATGTCTTCGTGGAGTTCAGCCGCCAGCGCGGCCTCGCCCCCGACGGCCGCTGCAAGTCCTTCGCCGCGTCGGCGGACGGCACCGGCTGGTCCGAGGGCGTCGGCGTGCTGCTGGTCGAGCGGCTGTCGGACGCGCGGCGGAACGGCCACCAGGTGCTGGCCGTGGTGCGCGGCAGCGCGGTGAACCAGGACGGCGCGTCCAACGGCCTGACCGCGCCGAACGGCCCGTCCCAGCGCCGGGTCATCCGCCAGGCCCTGGAGAACGCCCGGCTGTCCGCCGCCGAGATCGACGTCGTCGAGGCGCATGGCACGGGCACCACGCTGGGCGACCCCATCGAGGCACAGGCGCTGCTCGCCACCTACGGCCAGGAGCGGCCCGAGGGGCGGCCGCTGTGGCTGGGCTCGCTCAAGTCCAACCTGGGCCACGCCCAGGCGGCGGCGGGTGTCGCGGGCGTCATCAAGATGGTCATGGCGATACGCCACGGCCTCATGCCCAAGACCCTCCACGTCGACGAGCCGTCCCCGACCGTGGACTGGACGGCGGGCGAGGTGTCCCTGCTGACCGAGGCCCGCCCCTGGGACGAGACCGGCAGGCCGCGCCGGGCCGGTGTGTCGGCCTTCGGCGTGAGCGGCACCAACGCCCACACCATCCTGGAGCAGGCCCCCGAGCCGGAGGCTCCGGAAGACTCTCCGGAGCCGGACGGGGACGCCACCCCGGCCGCGAACGCCGCGCCGGTCACCGCCACCGTGCTGCCGTGGCTGCTCTCCGCCAGGAACGCGGCGGCGCTGCGCGACAACGCCCGGCGCCTCGCCTCCCACCTCGACCGCGAACCCGCCCTCGGCACCGCCGATGTGGGCCACTCACTGGCCACCGGCCGGGCCGCCCTGGAGCGCCGCGCGGTGCTCGTGGGCGAGGACCGGGACGGGCTGGCCGCCGGTCTGGAGGCGCTGGCGCGGGGGGAGTCCGCGCCGGGGCTGATCGAGGGCACGGTCGGTGAGGGCGAGACGGCGTTCCTGTTCACGGGGCAGGGGAGCCAGCGGCTGGGGATGGGGCGTGAGCTGTATGACGCCTACCCGGTGTTCGCGGAGGCGCTGGATGAGGTGTGTGCGGAGCTGGATCCGCATCTTGCGCGTCCGCTGAAGGACGTCCTGTTNAGGCGCTGGATGAGGTGTGTGCGGAGCTGGATCCGCATCTTGAGCGTCCGCTGAAGGACGTCCTGTTCGGGGATGATGCGGAGGCGCTGGATCGGACGGGGTTCACTCAGCCCGCGTTGTTCGCGGTTGAGGTGGCGCTGTTCCGGTTGGTTTCGGAGGCGTGGGGGGTGCGGCCCGACTATCTGTCGGGGCATTCGATCGGTGAGGTGACCGCCGCGCATGTGGCGGGTGTGTTGTCGCTGGCGGACGCGGCG
>NZ_JACVYG010000091.1:0-20853 GCF_014712245.1 Streptomyces sp. 5-10 | reverse complement strand
GGCGGGCGGCGAGGTCATCGGCTCGCCGGTGGTCGCCGACGGCCGGGTCCACTTCGGCTCGGCCGACCACTGCCTCTATACGGTGGACGCGGCGGGTGGCCAGCTGCGCTGGAAGCTGGCCACGGGCGGCGAGATCACCGGGTCCCCGGTGGCCGTCGGGGGTGTGGTGTACGCGTGCAGCAAGGACCGCTGCGTCTACGCGCTGGACGCGGTCAAGGGCACGGGCCAGTCCCGCCCGTCGGGCGGCCGCGCCTGACCGATCCCGGGGCGGCGCGGCGGTGCGGTGACGCGACGAGGCGAGGTGGCGGCGCGGCAAGGGCGGTGACGCGGCCGCGCGGCGACGTACCGGAAGCGGCAGGTCGCAGGCCGTGTCCCTGACAATTACTGCTACGGTTGCGGGCGTTCATCGACCTCCTGGGAGCCGGGAGGTCGATGGGTAACTCTGCGGTCTTCGGGGGAACGGGGTCTGTGATGCGGCGTGGTCTACGGCTGGCGGCCCTGCTCACCGTGGTGCTGGTGGCGCTGACCGGGTTCAAGGGGCGGGGCCATGGCCACGGGGGTGGCGGAGGCGGCTGCTCCAACTCGTCCTCGCACCACTCGTCGGGGTCGGGCTCCGATTCCGGTTCCGGCTCGGGTGGTTACTCGGACTCCGACGACGAGAGCTCCACCACCGGTTCGGGCTCCGGCGGCTCGCGCTACCGCGACGACGACGATGACGACTACGGCGACAGCGCCTCCAGCGGCTCCTCGGGCGGCACGGCGTCGTCGTACGAGCCCCGGGCGACCGTCGTCACCTGCGCCGAGAAGGGCAAGAGCGGGGTCAAGGGCAAGGACGCGAGCGGCCGTCCGGCGGCGACCGTGAAGGTGCGCAACCGCTCGGGCACGGCCGAGACCTACCTCGTGGACATGAACTTCCAGGACCGGGACGGTATGACCCTCACCTCCGGCCGCGCCGATGTGCGGGTCCCCGCGGGGAAGTCGAGGACCGTAAGGGTGCCGCTCGACGATCCCTCGGTCGCGGGAACCGTGGTGCGGTGTGAGGTCGTCTCCGTCCTCTGAGAGCCGGGACAGGCGCGCCCGCAGGTGACTTTGGGGTAGCAAAACCCGTTGCTAGGGTGGCGTGCACTTGTCAACAGGCTGCATTTGGCTTGAATGAGCCTTTCAACGGGGGTAATACCATGCAACGCCGCTCCATGCGCATATGCGCCGTCGCCCTGGTCGGACTCATCGCGCTGACCGGCTGCGGAAAGAAGAAGGGCGGAAGCCACGACGGCGGCCTCGGAGGCTTCGTCTCGGGCGGGAGCGGGGGCAACGACAACCCGGCGTCCGGCCCCACCGACCTCCCCAGCGGGCTGCCCACCGATCTGCCCAGCGGCGCGCCCTCCGACCTGCCGTCCTACGACGCCCCGACGCCCTCCTACACCTACTCAGCGCCGCCCACCTACAACTCGGACGGCACGAACGACATCACCGCCACCGGCTGCGACTACGACGAGTCGACCCGTTCATTCCAGTACACCCTCAACCTCAGGAACCCCGAGACGCAGTCCATGCACTACTCGATCACCATCGAGTGGGAGGACCAGAACGGCGGCAGCCTGCTGGGCTCGGACTACAAGTCCGTCACCGTGGCGTCCGGCGGCAGCCAGACCCTCAGCGCCACCTCCTACCGCACCCTCACCGAGCAGACGTCCTTCACCTGCAAGGTCACCTCGGCGCTCAAGTACCCGAGCTCCACCTGAGGCCCGAGCCACCTGAGGCCCGAGCCGGCCGATCCGAGGCGGACGGCCTCACCGGGCCTCACCGGGCCTCACCGGGTACGGAAGCCGGGCGTACGGGCCGCGAAGAGCGCGGCCTGGCGCCCCGGCGGCAGATTGCCCAGCGCGATCAGCTGCGGGGCCCGCGCGAGCGCCTGGGCCAGCGCCGCCTCCTTCGCCGCCCATAGCGCCCTTACGGTCCCCTGCACCGCCTCCGTCGGGTACGACGCGATGACCGACGCGGCGCGCATGGCCGCCGTAAGGGCCTCACCGGCCGGGGCCACCTCGCTGACCAGCCCCGTCTCATACGCCCTTCGGGCCGAGAGCCGTTCCGCCGTCCCCATCAGCGCCATCCGCGCGACCTCGCCCATGGGCATCCGCTGCGCCATATAGACGGCCTCATAGGCGCTGACCATCCCATAGCTGGTGTGCGGATCGAAGAAGGTCGCCGTCTCGTCGGCGACGATGAACTCGGCCTCGCCCAGCAGATAGAACGCCCCGCCGCAGGCCATCCCGGCCACCGCCGCGACCACCGGCTTCCACAGGTCGTTCGCCTTGGGCCCGACGGTGCGCAGCGGATCGTCCATGGCGTAGGGCGACGACGGCTGCGCGACCTCCACCGAGCGGTCGATGCCGGTGCTGAAGGCCCGGCCGCCCGCGCCGGTGAGGACCACGGCCCGGACCGCGTCGTTCCGGCGGAAGCGCCGCCATACGGCGGTCAGTTCCGAGGCCGTCTCCAGGTCGATGGCGTTGTGCCGCTCGGGCCGGTCGAGGGTGACGACCGCGACGCCGTCCTCCGCCACCCGTGTGCGCACCGTCATGGCCGCTCCAGCAGCCAGCGCACCACCGTGAGCCCGTCGTCCGTCCCGTGGAAGGCGGCCTTCACGGGCGCGCCGATGCGGATCCGCTCCGGCGGGACCGAGTTCAGCGCGGCGTCGGCGGAGGCGACCAGATTGCCCACCAGCCGGATGCGCGGGGCGTCCGCGAGCTCCACGAGGACGACGTTGTACGGCGCCTGTGCCGCGTAGGCGGGCAACAGCGGGGGATGGGGCAGCACATACGACCAGATCCGGCCACGGCCGCTCATCTTTTTCCACAGGCTCTCGAAGGACTGGCAGTGCGGGCAGCAGGGCCGGGGTGGGAAGCGCGGTTCGCCGCAGCCCGCGCAGCACTGGACGCGCAGTTCGCCGCGCGCCGCGTAGGCGAAGAAGGGCGCCCCGTCGTCGTCGGGCACGGGCGCCAGCAGCCCGTCGGTCCGGTCGCCTTCGCCACTGGCGGCCGCAGTCGTCTCGGTTTGTGTCATGCCGTCGGTCAACTCCTCAGCAGCAGGGCCGATGTGGGAACCCCCTCACCCGCCGTGACCAGGCAGGTCGTGGCGCCGGGTACCTGGGCGGTGCCGGTGCCGCGCAGCTGTCTGACCCCCTCGGTGATGAGGTTGAAGCCATGGACGTACGCCTCGCTGAGGCCGCCCCCGCCGGTGTTGAGCGGCAGCCGTCCGCCGATCTCCAGCGCGCCGCCCTCGGTGAAGGCGGCGCCCTCGCCGCGGGCGCAGAAGCCGTAGCCCTCCAGGGAGAGCGGGATCAGCGGGGTGAAGGCGTCGTAGATCTGCGCGACATCCACGTCCTGCGGCCCGAAGTCGGCGGTTTTCCACAGGCGGCGGGCGGCGGTCCAGGAGGGGCCGGTGAGCGGGTCGTCGTTCCAGTAGTTGACCATCCCGTGGGCTTGCGCGGGCAGCCCCTGGGCGGCGGAGTGGACGTAAACGGGCCGGTGCCGGCAGTCGCGCGCCCGCTCGGCCGACACCACCACACAGGCCAGCGCGCCATCGGTCTCCAGGCAGTTGTCGAAGAGGCAGAGCGGTTCGCTGATCCAGCGCGCGGTCATATACATCTCGCGGGTCAGCGGGCGGTCGTACATCATCGCGGCGGGGTTCTGATTGGCCCGGTTGCGGCAGGCCAGCGCCACATTGAAGAAGTGATCGCGGGTCGCGCCGTACTCGTGCATATAGCGCCGGGCCAGCAGCCCGATCTCATCGGCCGGGCGCAGCAGCCCGTACGGCCGGGTCCACTGGGCCGGAGTGGGCAGCTGCACCTGGGTGTTGGTCCACGGGCGCGGCCCGCTGCCGCGTTTGCGCGACCGCCAGGCCACCCCGACGCTCGCCTGTCCGGTGGCGATCGCGGCGGCCAGATGCGCGACGGTCGCACACGAACCGCCGCCCCCGTAGCCGACCTTGCCGAAGAAGGTCACGTCCCCGGCGCCGATGGCCTTGGCGACCTCGACCTCGTCGGTCTCCTCCATGGTGTACGAGGCGAAGGCGTCCACCTCGGACGGGGCGATGCCCGCGTCGTCGAGCGCGGCCAGGATCGCCCGGCAGGCCAGGGTCTTCTCGGACTCGGGGAGGCGTTTGGCGAAGGGAGTCTGCCCGATACCGGCTATCGCCGTCGCGTCCTTCAAGGTCGCCGTCGCCCTTGCCGCCCCCATGGCCGCCTCCTTGGGTCGCGTTCACCGGTGCTGACAGCGGGGAAGGCTACCGCTAATCTGACGGGTAGTCAGCTACTGGGGTCGTCCGTCCCGGGTTCCGGGGAGGGGAGCGGTCCGATGGAACAGATGGAGCAGCGGCACACCATCCCGGCCCTGATCCGGGCGGCGGTCGCGCGGTACGGCCCGGACGAGGCCGTCGTCGAGGGCCGCGCCCGGATCTCCTACGCGGAGCTCGGCGCCCGGATCGAGCGCGCGGCGGCCGCGTGCGTCGCCTCGGGCCTCGAACCGGGCGACCGCGCCGCGATCTGGGCGCCCAACACCACCGACTGGATCGTGGCGGCGCTCGGCGCGGTCACCGCGGGCGGGGTGCTGGTCCCGGTCAACACCCGCTTCAAGGGTGGCGAGGCGGCGTATGTGCTGCGCCGCACCCGGGCCACGCATCTGTTCATCACCGGCACCTTCCTGGGCACCTCGTACGTGGCGTCGCTGCGCCGGGCGGCGGGGGAGGGGCCGGGCCACGGCCCCCTGCCGGGCCTGCCCTATCTGCGGGAGGTGGTCGTCCTCGCCGACAACGGCCCGGAGGACTTCCGCACCTGGAAGGAGTTCCTGGCGCTGGGCGACGCCGTACCGCCGGAGGAGGTCCGGTCACGGGCGGAGGGGGTGCGCCCCGCGGACCCCTCCGACATCACCTTCACCTCCGGCACCACCGGCCACCCCAAGGGCGTGGTGACCACGCACTCCCAGACCGTGCGGGTCTTCGACACCTGGAGCGAGATCACGGGGCTGACGGCGGGCGACCGCTATCTCATCGTGAACCCGTTCTTCCACACCTTCGGCTACAAGGCGGGCATCATCGCCTGTCTGAGCCGCGGCGCGACGATGGTGCCGCAGCCGGTCTTCAGCGTGGAGACCGCCCTGGCCAACATCGCCGCCGAGCGCATCACCGTCCTCCCCGGCCCGCCCACCCTCCACCAGTCCCTGCTCGACCACCCCGCCCGCGCCGCCCACGACCTGTCCACCCTGCGCCTGGTCGTCACCGGCGCCGCCGTGGTCCCGCTGGAGCTGGTGGAGCGCCTGCGCTCGGAGCTCGGGGTCGCCACCGTGCTGACGGCGTACGGGCTGACGGAGGCGTCCGGCACCGTCACGATGTGCCGCCGCGGCGACCCGCCCGAGGTCATCGCGGGCACGGCGGGCCGCGCGATCCCGGACACCGAAGTCAAGATCGCCATGGCCACCGGTCGCGAACTCCCCCCGGGCCGGCCGGGCGAGGTCTGGGTCCGCGGCTACCACGTCACGCCCGGCTACTTCGAGGATCCGATCGCCACGTCCCGCACCATCACCCCCGACGGCTGGCTGCGGACGGGCGATGTCGGGGTGATGGACGAGCGGGGCAATCTGCGCATCACCGACCGCATCAAGGACATGTTCATCGTCGGCGGCTTCAACGCCTACCCCGCCGAGATCGAGCAGCTCATCGCCCGCCACCCCGATGTGGCCGACGTCGCCGTCGTCGGCATCCCGGACCCCCGCCTGGGCGAGGTGGCCAAGGCCTACGCGGTCCGCCGCCCGGACTCGACCCTGACGGCGGACGACCTCATCGCGTGGTCGCGGCGGGAGATGGCCAACTACAAGGTGCCGCGGCAGGTGGAGTTCCTGACCGAGCTTCCGCGCAATGCGAGCGGGAAGGTCCTCAAGGGGAAGCTGCGGGCGGGGAACGGGGTCACAGGGGCTTGAGCGGTGGGCCCGCGAGGTTGTTCCAGATGGCTGCCGCCGCCGCGAGTTGGGCGATGAGGAAGGCGCCCTGCACGGAAAGGGTGCGCACCTGGTAGATCGACAGCAGGAGGCTCAGGCGCGTCGGCCACAGTTGTTTCTCTCCGCTGAACGTCGCCATGTCCATCCAGAGGCTGGTCAGGGTGAGAACGGTCAGCATGAGCGAGATGCCGAGGACGGCGTTGCCGAGCTCCGTATCGGTGATGCGGTTGACCAAGGCGCCGACGCCGATGGGGATGGCATAGGCGATGGTCAGGGTCAGCGCGCGCATGGGCCCACGGTGGCCGGGCAGCACGCGCCACAGCGCTCCCAAGACCAGGCCGACCCCGGCCCATGTGATCTGCCAGGTGAGGAACCACGTGGCGATACTCAACAACCCTGTGGGGTTCGCGCTCGTGAGCATGAGCTGCTTGGGCTCTTTGAAGTAGTTCGCCCAGACAATGGTGGCGCTGCAGGGAATTCCGAAGAGGAATGCGATGCGTGCGCTGTGCAAGGCGTTGTCCCACCATTTGTCGTGCGGTCCCCAGCTCAGGGCCACATCGACGACCGAGACCTGATCGGGGAGAAAGTCGCGCTCATATCCAGGAGGGCGCCAATACCGCAGGCGTCGAATTTTGTCCTCAAGTGCCTCTCGGGTAGTGTCCTGTTCCGTGTGGCCCTGATCCACGAAGCGCAGCCGTTGGTGGACGTTACGGTACTGATGCGCCTTCTCCAGCATGTCTCGCCGACCTTGCGCGGTGCCCAACTCCTCGGTGAGAAAGTCTCCGCCCGCCTGGCAGAGCACCGACCATCGTCGGCCTACCGCCCGCACGGTGTAGAGGGCCGCGATATTCAGCAGAAGCCAGACGGCCAGCAGAAAGGAAGAGCCCGCGAAGAGATAGGCCCGCGTCGCCACGACAAGGGCGAAGACAACGGCGGTCAACCGCATATCGTTGCGCGAGGGGCCGAGCGAGACCTGCTCGGTATTCTGCTCGGACTGAACGGTATTGGCGCGACTGTTCAGCAGGGCAACCAGCGCGATGCCCGTCAGAACCCATGTCTGGGTGTAGGCCCAGAAAAGCTCACTCGGTCCGAAGCCGGCCAGATTGTAATGCAGATTCTGGTCGTGCGCTCGGTTACTGCCGTCATGTTCCATGAGCCAGTTGGTACGTCGCCAATTCAGGTCGATGGACCACCTGTACGCACACAACATCACCACGGCGACCACGGCCAATGCGGCCACGGCGGCTGCCACGAATCGGGTGGTGGCTTTGTCCCATGCCGCTGTCCAGGATGTGCGGAACAGCCCTCCGTCCCTCGCGAAGCGCCACGCCCATGCCGCCATCGCGATCAGCCACAGCCACACCATCACCAGCTGCAGCAGCATCAGCGTGGCAATGTACGGACCGGGTGGAGCCAGTTCTTCCGACAGGCCCATGGTGCCAGGGGTCATAACGGCCGTCAGGCCGAGGACCGTCAGACCGAGGGAAATCACCAACACGTTGCGGGTCAATACCCGGCCCCGACGGCTCAGCTCGCCGACAGGAGACTTCGGCTGATCCGCTGAGCGGCCGGGGTGCCAGGGGCGCGCCGCGAGGATGAGTATCGATCCCGCGGCAATGCCGACGAGGGTTGGCCAAAGACTGAACCTCCTCGCCCCTGGGATCAGCAGGGCAAGAGCCAGGCCCAGAGCCGCGCTGAGCCCGGCCCACCACAACGCTGTCCTGGTGAGGCCGCCTTTGGAGCCCTCGCTGACGTCAGGGGCCCGCCATGGTGACCACAGCCGAAACCGCCCCGGCGGCCCCGGCGGAGAAGGTGAGCGCGGAGCGGCGCGGAGCACCGCGAGCGCCAATGCCGCCGAGCCGCAGACCCACCACAAGACGATGCCCAGTGTGCTGAGGGTGGACCCTCCGCGATTCTCCAACGCGAAGGCGGCGTGCCAGGGTGGGAACATGTCGACCCGTACGCTGGACGGCTCGTCCCACACCCACGTGTCCTTTCCCATGTACGCGGCTTCGGGACCCACGTCGCTTGCCTCGAGCCCGTCAAGCCGAACCTTCACCTGCTTCCAGCGGGCGTGCTTCAGCGCCTTGCCCAGCATGTGCTGGTGAAAAGTGACCTTCCATTGGTTATGTGGCTTGCGTGCGTTGATCTGCCACGGCCCGAGCTGAGTCTTTCCGATATGAGTGATCAAGGCGAATGCCTTGTAGTGGACCGTAACCCCGCGCTTCCCCGCGGTCGTCACCTCCGGACTGCGGAGGCGCCACTCGTCCTTCCAGAAGGGCTTCATCTTGGGCCTTGAAGTCTTGTCCCCGCGCAGCAGGCAGCGCATCGCTCGGCGATACAGGTGGGATTTCTCGCCGAGCGTCAGGCCCTCAGTGGCCAGCGGCCATGAATTCCGCACGGTGATGGTGGTACTCGACTGCGCTTGGACGAATGTCTGACCGTGATGGAAGAACCGGATCGCAGACTTGACCTCCGGTTTTTTGGCTTTCGCCACGTCGCAGACGTCCGGGGCGGTCGCGCCCGCCTCCGCCGCGCACACCCCCCACCACCCCACCGCCATGACCAACAGCCCGAGCCAGCGCTGCCACCGGTTTGCCGCCATACGTTCGCTCCGCTACCCACGCATGATTGACCTACAGTGCGTATACCTACTCATCCGGAAGCCACAGGACCGGTGCAGACGCGCAAGGAGAGGCGAAGGTCCCATCAGTTGGCCGCATGGTGAGCGGAAAGCTCTGGGTTTGCGGCACCCCACAGGGCGGCTTACGATCTTTTAAGAGTGCATAAGCTAATCCATTGATCATGGGAGAGGGCTTATGACCGGCAAAAACGCAACCCAGCAACGGCCCGCACTTCCCACGTTCGAGGAAGCCGAAGGCCTGGGCCCGCATGACGCGGAGTTCGTCCGAGACCTCATCGCGGTGCTGGAGAAACACGGCAACCTCGACCGTTTCGGCCTGTGCCTGCTGCACGATCACTTCCCGCTCGACGCGGACGAGGTTCTGGTCGAGACGAACGATCCCGAGACCCGCACGCTGAACATCCGCGTCGAGAAGGCGAGCGGGACCCGGCATGCCAAGCCCTCGCAGTGGCGATTCCTGCCGAACGTCCCGCACGCGAAGGGCGCGGAGTTCGCGGGCGGCCCGTACCAGGTGATCCTGCAGTGCGATGTGGTCAGCCTGTGCCCGGGGCGCGATCGCTGAGGAACGCGGTCACTGAGGGGCGCGGTCGCGGTCGCTTCGGACCATTGAGGCCCGCCGCCTGATGGCGACGGGCCTCACGAGGGGCCGAGCCTCCGGCGCGGCCCCTCACCGCTCACCGGGGGGCGACGGGCATGTGCTCGTCCTGCACGCTGAACAGACCCCCCTGCTCCGCCGTTACGGACTGGCCGGGCGTCGTCGGCATGTGCTCGTCGGCGACGGCCGGGGCTGAGGCGCTGAGGGCGGCGGCTGTTGCGATGGCGAACGCGACGAGGATCTTCTTTGCTCTGGTCATATGACTCTCCATGAGAAGCAAGATTGCTATCCAAAAAGAAATCTAATGATGAAGTGCCCGTTTGTAAGCCATTCTCACCGAAAATGGGTTCGAGTTGAGGAAATACCTCGTCATGCGATCCACGCGACAGCAGGGATCGGCGTCGATGGCTCCCCCTCCGTGCCATCGACGGACCGATCCCTGCGAAGTGCCCCGTGGGGCCCTGTGTGTTGGTCCTGCCTGCGTGTTGCCTACCCCTTACGCCGTCTTGTTCTCGGCGGTCAGGGGGCTGGGGGCGGGCGCGTGCTCGTCCTGCGTGGAGAGCTGCGGCGGAACGGGCGCGTGCTCGTCCTTGGCGACCAGGGGCTTGGGCGCCGGCGCGTGCTCGTCCTGGGTGGAGAGCTGCGGCGGCACGGGTGCGTGCTCATCCTTGGTGGCCAGCGGCCTCGGGGCGGGCGCGTGCTCGTCCTGGGTGGTGAGCTGTGGCGGAGCGGGCGCGTGCTCGTCGAGTGGCCGGTAGGCGTCGGACTCGGGCTTCTTGTCCTGGGTCATGAGGATCAGCTCCATGGGATAGGGCGGCAGGTTGTGTGGCGACGCCCGCCCGGCGACTCCCCCGTGGATCGCCGGACGGGCATCTCAGGGCTGCTCACGCTGGTGGTGAGTCCCGACAACCGACCCGTCTGCCCCCCGCGGGGACGGATCGACTGCTTCAAGAGTGACCGTCGGCGATAAACGATTGATGAACGCGGTGTCGTAGGGCGCTACGGAGCCGCGCCCCCCGTTGTGCGACCGCCTCCGCGCCGCCTGACACGGCCGACTCGCCGCCCGGCAGCATGGCCGACTCGCCGCCCGGGAGCATGGCCGCCGCGCCGCCCGTCACGCCCCCGCGCCGCCCGTCACGCGGCCGCCGCGGGCTCCAGGAGCCCGCGCACCTCGTCCGCCTCGGCGGCACCCAACTGCTCGTGGATGGACAGCGCCTCGCGCCAGCAGGCTTCGGCGCGGCCGGTCTGGCCGATCGCGATGAGCGCCTTGCCCAGCACGGTCAGTACGATCGCCCGCCGCCATTCGCCCCCGATACCCCGCAGCGCGAGGGCCTGTTCGGCGTGCGAGGCGGCCTGCGCCGGCCGGTCCACCGTGAGGTGGGCCTCCGCGATGCGCTGGTGGGTCATCCCCTCCCACAGGGGCTGACGGCTCTCGTGGAACAGGGACAGCGCGTCCGTCAGGTGCGCGAGCGCCTCGTCCGGGCGGCCCGCCCGGGTCAGGACCAGGCCGAGCGCGTACTTGCCGTTGGCCAGGCGCAGGGTGCGCCCCAGGTCCTCGTAGATCTTGACGCCCTGCCGGGCCAGTTCGACGGCGCTAGCCACCCGGGCCAGCTCCAGGTGGACGCGCGACAGATTGCACAGCGCGCTGGCCTCGCCCGGCGCGTTCCGGTCCTTGCGGAAGGCGGTGATGGCCTGGAGGAGATGGGTCTCCGCCTCGTTGAGCCGCTGCTGGACGAGCGCGATGATGCCGCGCTGGTTCAGGGCGCGGCAGGCGGAGACGGGGTCGTCGGCGGCCAGCCCCAGCGCCGCGGCCCGGCGGGCCTCGTCGTCGGCCTGGTCGTAACGGCCCGCCAGGCTGCGGACATGGGCGAGGAAGGTGCGGGCGCGGCCCTCCGCATGGGCGTCGTCCTGCGCCTGCGCCGCGTCGCTGATGGCGACCGCGGTGATCTCGTACTGGCGGGAATTGGCCCCGGACTCGGCCAGGTCGACCGCCGCCATCAAGAGGTCCGCGGCGCGGCGCAGCGTGTCTGTGCGTCCGGCCGACTGCTGGGCGCAGGCGAGCAGCGGGTCGGACTCGGCGAAGAGCCAGTCCAGCGCGGCCTCGCGGTCCGGGAAGGCCAGACCGGGGTAGCGCGTCGTCTCCAGGTGGTCCACCAGCCGGTCGCCGGGCCGTTCCAGCGCGTAGACCTCGGCCGCCGTCGCCAGGTAGAAGTCCAGGAGGCGGGACATCGCCGCGTCCCGCTCGGAGGGCGGCTGCTCATCGCGCTCGGCGCAGGCGCGGGCGAAGAGGCGCACGAGGTCGTGGAAGCGGTAGCGGCCGGGCGCCGCGGACTCCAGCAGGCTGGTGTCGACCAGGGATTCCAGGAGGTCCTCGGCGCGGTCGGTATCGAGGTCGAGGACGGCGGCGGCCGCCGCCAGCGAGATGTCGGGCCCCTCGGCCAGGCCCAACAGCCGGAACGCCCGTGCCTGCTGGGGCTCCAGCTGGCCGTACCCCAGCTCGAAGGTGGCCTTGACCGCCAGATCGCCCACCCGCAGCTCGTCCAGGCGCCGCCGCTCGTCGGCGAGCTTGCGGGCGAGGACGGACACGGTCCAGGTGCGGCGGGCGGCGAGGCGGGAGGCGGCGATGCGGATCGCGAGCGGCAGGAAGCCGCACGCGGCGACGACGTCCATGGCCGCGTCGCGCTCGCTGACGACGCGCTCCTCGCCCACTATCCGGGTGAAGAGGGCGAGGGCCTCCTCCGGGCTCATCACGTCCAGGTCGACCAGGTGGGCGCTCTCCAGGTCGACCATTCGGATCCGGCTGGTGACGAGGGCGGCGCAGCCCTCCGTACCGGGCAGCAGCGGCCGCACCTGGGCCGCGTCCCGGGCGTTGTCCAGCAGCGTCAGCACGCGGCGGCCGTCCAGCGTGGAGCGGTAGAGGGCGGCGCGCTCCTCGACGCCGTCGGGGATGCTGGAGTCCGGTGTGCCCAGGGCCCGCAGGAAGGATCCGAGGACCGCCTCCGGTTCGGCGGGGGCCGGGCCCGCGCCCTGGAGGTCCACGTAGAGCTGGCCGTCCGGGAAGTGGTGGCGGGCGGTGTGCGCGACGTGGACGGCGAGGGTCGTCTTGCCGACTCCGCCGATCCCCGCGACCGCTGACACGGCCATGACATGCCCTTCGGCGGTGGCCAGGTGGTCACCCAGTTCCTTCACGAAGGCCACTCGGCCCGTGAAGTCCGAGACCGACGCCGGGAGTTGCGCGGGCCGTACGAAGACCGGACCGGCCGGGGCCTGCTCCGCGGCCGCGCTCGGCGCGGCGAGCTCGGCATCGGCCTGGAGGATGCGCTGCTGGAGCTCGGAGAGCTCCGCGCAGGGGTCCACGCCCAGCTCCTCGGCGAGCAGCCGGCGGGTGTCGGTGTAGACGGCGAGCGCCTCGGCCTGCCGTCCGCTGCGGTAGAGGGCCAGCATCAGCAGTTCGCGCAGCCGCTCCCGCAGCGGATGGGCGGCGGTCAGGGCGGTCAGCTCGGAGACGGCCTCCGCGTGGTGGCCGAGCTCCAGGTCGAGGTCCAGGCGCGCCTCGACCAGGGACAGATGCCGCTCGGTGAGCCGCACCCGCTGGGTCTCCGCGTAGGGCCCCGGCACCTGGGCCAGCGGCTCGCCGTCCCACAGGTCCAGCGCCTGGCCGAACAGCTCGCGCGCCCGTAGCCGGTCCCCCGAGTGCTGGGCCTTCTCCGCCTCGGCGGCCAACTGCTCGACCACGTCGATGTCCAGGGCGCCGAGACCGACGCGGATCGCGTACCCGCCCGACTCGCTGGCCAGCACCTCGGAGTCGGGCCCAAACGCCTTGCGCAGCCGGGAGGCGTATGTGCGCAGCGCGGCGATCGCCGCGTCCGGGGGGTCGTCTCCCCAGAGGGCGTCGATCAGCTCCGGGGCCGTCGCGGTTCTGCCGCCCCGCAGCAACAGCGCGGCCAGCAGCGCTCGTTGTTGCGGTGAGCCGGTGCTGAGCTGCTGTTCGCTCCGCCACGCCCGGACCGGTCCGAGCACGGTGAAGCGCATGTGCTGCCGCTGCGCCTGCTCCTTGTCGCGGGCCATGTCTCCCCCTGCCTGTGCTTCCCAGTCGCACGGGTCAGTTTGCCTTGTCGGCGGCGGTTACGTCAGTAGGGGTCAGCGGTCTCCACAAGGCCCACCAGAGTTGTCCGACTTCATACGGCTGGCACCTCGTCAGATCGGAACGGACGGCGGTCAACGGGTCGTCATGCCCCCGGAAGCGTCCGGGTGGAGGCGGGCGGCGCCGTGGGGCGGCGCGCCCGACGAGATCGACGAGACCCCCATCAGCGCGCTCACCTCCTCGCGCTCCGGCGACCCCAGGCGCTGGTAGATGGCCAGCGCTTCCTGCCAGTACTCCCTGGCCCGATCGGTCTGGCCGACCGCGGACAGCGCCTTGCCCAGGACCGTCAGCAGCGACCCGCGACGCCATTCGCCGCACAGGCCCTGCATGGTCAGCGACCTCTCGGCGTGCCATGCGGCCCGGGCCGCACGGCCTGCGGCCAGATGGGTTTCGGCAAGCCGGAAATGGGCCATTCCCTCCCACAGCTGCTGGCGGGTGTCCCGGAATATGTCCAGGGCCTGGGTCAGATGGGCCAGGGCCTCGTCCAGCCGGCCCGTACGGGTCAGCGCTATCCCGAGCGTGTACCGCCCGTTGGCCAGGCGCAGCGAGGCGCCCAGCCGCTGGTAGATCGCGAGCGCCTGCTCGGCCAGCTCCACCCCGGCCTGGGCGCGGCCCTTGTCGATGTGGACGCGGGCCAGGTTGGACAGGGCGCTGGCCTCACCGGCCTCGTTGGCGTCGGCGCGGAAGGCCTCGAGCGCCCGGTTGAAGTACGCCTCGGCCTCCTCTCTGCGGCCCTGGTCCAGGACGATGCTGCCGAGCCGGTTGGGAACGCGGCTGGCGAGCATCGGATCCCTGGCGGTCAGCTCCAGGTCCAGCGCCCGCTCCAGCTCCCGCTCGGCGTGCTCGAACCGGCCGGTGAAGTAGTACAGATTCCCGAGGGTGGCCCGTGCCCGGGCCTCGGTGCGCACGTCCCCCGCCGACTGAGCCGATTCAATGATCGCCTCGGCCACCCCCTCGTACTGGTAGGACCTGGCCCCCGACTCGGCGAGGTCCAGGGCGGCGGTCAGCAGGTCGGCCACGCGGCGGCGGCCGTCGGCGACGCACTGCCGGGCGCAGGCGATCAGACAGTCCGCCTCGGTGAACAGCCAGTCCAGCGCGGCCCCGGACGACTCGAAGGTGAGGCCCGGACGGGTCGTGGGCGCGAGGTGCTCGACGGTGCGGTCGCCCGGCCGCTCGGCGGCGTAGACCCGTGCCGCGGTGGCCAGATAGAAGTCCAGCAGACGGGAGAGCGCGGCCTCCCGCTCCGCCTCGGGGAGGTCGTCCCGCTCCGCGCACGCCCGCGCGTACAGCCGCAGCAGGTCGTGGAGGCGATAGCGCCCCGGCACGGTGGGCTCCAGGAGCGAGGTGCCGACCAGCGATTCCATGAGCGTCCGGGAGGCGGTGTCGTCCAGGCCGAGCACGGCCGCCGCGGCGGGCAGCGAGATGTCCGGCCCGCCCGCCAGCCCGAGCAGCCGGAACGCCCGCGCCTGCTCCGGCTCCAGCTGGCCGTAGCCGAGCTCGAAGCTGGCCTTGACCGCCAGGTCGCCGGCCCGCAGCTCGTCCAGCCTGCGCCGCTCGTCGGCCAGCTTGCGGGCCAGCACGGACACCGTCCAGGTGCGCCGGGAGGCGAGCCGGGAGGCGGCGATGCGGATCGCGAGCGGCAGGAAGCCGCAGGACGCCAGCACGTCCATCACCTCCTCGCGCTCGACGGCCGCCCGCTCCTCGCCCACGATGAGCGCGAAGAGGGAGAACGCCTCCTCCGGGCTCATCACGTCCAGATCGACCAGATGGGCGCCGTCCAGACCGGCCATGGTGGCCCGGCCGGTGATCAGGGTCGCGCTGCCGTGCTGGGTCGCGCTGCCGTGCGGGGTCGCGCTGCCGTGCGGGCCGTCGCCGGGCAGGAGCGGCCGAATCTGGTCGGTGTCCCGGGCGTTGTCCAGCAGGACGAGGACCCGGCGGCCCGCGAGCGCCGAGCGGTAGAGGGCGGTGCGTTCCTCGGTGCCGTCCGGGATGGCGGCGTCCGGGATGCCGAGGGAGCGCAGGAAGGCGGCCAGTACGGCGTCGGGCTCGGCGGGGGAGGGGCCAGCGCCCCGGAGGTCCACGTAGAGCTGCCCGTCGGGGAAGTGGCGGCGGGCCGCGTGGGCCACATGGACGGCCAGGGCGGTCTTGCCGATGCCCCCGATGCCGGAGACGGCGAGGACGGGGGGAGCGCCGCCCCGGGCGGCCAGCAGGCCGCTCAGCTCCCGTACGGCGTCGGCGCGGCCGGTGAAGTCGGGGGCAGCGGCGGGCAGTTGGGCGGGGCGCACGAGGGGGGCGTCCACCGCCGGGGGTTCGCGGAGTGCTGTGGGGTCGCGGAGTGCCGTGGGGTCATGGGGCGCCGTGGGCCCGTGCAGTGCCGTGGGCTCGGCGCACTCTGCCGCGATGAGCCATTCCCGTTCCCCAAGCCGCTTGTCGCCGACCATGGTGCCCCCCGCACTTACGTTTCCCTGCACGGCCAGTCTGCCCGGTCGACCGGTTATTCGTCAGTAAAGAGCGCGTCTGCCAGGCCGCGCGCCGGGTGACCCGCGGCCTGCGCCGGGCGACCGACGATCGCTTGCCGCGATAGCTGACGATCCGTCAGATCGGCGCTACCGTGCAGTCATGGAGAGCTTCCCGAAGATAATCTCGGTGGACGACCACACGGTTGAGCCCCCTCACGTCTGGCGGGACCGGCTCCCGTCGAAGTACCGCGACAGCGGGCCGCGCATCGTCCGGGCGCCGCTGAAGGAGATGACCTTCGTCGGTGGCAAGTTCGCCCCGAAGATGGGCGCGCCCGGGGGCGACGGGCCGCTCGCGGACTGGTGGGTGTACGAGGAGCTGCACCGGCCGCTGACCCGGCTGGACACCGCCGTCGGCTACGCCCGGGACGAGGTCAAGCTGGAGGCCATCACCTACGAGCAGATGCGGCCCGGCTCCTTCTCGGTGCCGGACCGGCTCGCGGACATGGACGTCAACCACGTCCAGTCCGCGCTCTGCTTCCCGACCTTCCCCCGCTTCTGCGGGCAGACCTTCACCGAGGCCGCCGACCGCGAGCTGGGGCTGCTCGGGGTCCGGGCCTACAACGACTGGATGGTGGAGGAGTGGTGCGGCCCCGAGGCCCGGGGCAGGCTGATCCCGCTGATCATCATCCCGCTGTGGGACGCCGAGCTGGCCGCCGCCGAGGTGCGGCGGAACGCGGCGCGCGGGGTGCGGGCCGTCTGCTTCTCGGAGATCCCGCCGAACCTGGGGCTGCCCTCGATCCACACCGACGACTGGGACCCCTTGCTCGCGGCGTGCGACGAGACCGGCACGGTCATCGCGATGCACATCGGCTCCTCCTCGAGGATGCCCTCGACCTCCGCGGACGCGCCCCCCGCGGTCGGCTCCACGATCACCTTCGCCAACTGCTGCTTCTCGATGGTGGACTGGCTGATGAGCGGGAAGTTCGAGCGCTTCCCGAACCTCAAGGTGATGTACGCGGAGGGCCAGATCGGCTGGATCCCCTACATCCTCGAGCGCGCCGATGTGGTGTGGGAGGAGAACCGGGGCTGGGGCGGAGTGGCGGACAAGGTGCTGCGCCCGCCGTCCGAGCTGTTCGCCGAGCACGTCTACGGCTGCTTCTTCGACGACGCTTTCGGGCTGCGCAACCTCGACGCCATCGGGGTCGGCAACGTGCTGTACGAGACGGACTATCCGCACTCGGACTCCACCTGGCCCAAGTCGAAGGAGGTCGGCGAGGCGCAGATGGGGCATCTGGCGCCGGACGTGGTGGAGCGGATCGTGCGCGGCAACGCGATCGAGCTGCTGGGGCTCACGGCGGACGGGCTGTGGGCGGGGGCGTAGCGGTCTGCGGCCACGCCGTTGTGGCGGTCGGTGGCCACGCCGTTTGGCGGTAAGCGGCCACAACGTTGTGGCGGTCTGTGGCCACGCCGTTGTGGCGGTTGCGTCGCTGTGGCGGTTGCGTCGGGCCGCGTGGTCACGGAGGAGCAAGAAAGCGGTCACTGCCGGTCAATGACAACCAATGGACCCTCCGGCAGGCTGTGGGGCGGATCGGCCCTCCCCGCCTCCCCACGCCGTCACCCACCCCTATGACGTGACAGGGGCCGTGGGCGGCGCGGAGGGCCGGGTGTCCGTGCGCACCGGGCGTCGCGGGGTAGCGCCCGGCGCGCGGGACACGAGCGCCAGATGGCGGTAGTCGCTGGGCGGCATGCCGTACGCGGCGCGGAAGGCGCGGCTGAAGACGGCGGGGTGGGCGAAGCCCCAGCGGGCGGCGAGTTCGTGGATGCGGACCGTGAGCAGGCCGGGGTCGGTCAGGTCGCGCCGGACGCGGTTCAGCCGTTGTTGCCGGATCCACGCGGAGACCGTGGTGTCGCGGGCCCGGAAGAGGCGGTGCAGATAGCCGACGGAGATGTGGTGCGCGGCGGCGATGGTGGCCGGTGACAGCTCCGGGTCGGACAGGTTCCGCAGGATGAAGCTCTGCACCCGCAGGGCCAGGGTGTGCCGGTGGGTCTCGGGTGGCAGCGCGTCGTCGGCCTCGACCGCCTGGGCCAGCAGTGCCGCCGCCAGGTCGATCAGCACGGTCCCCAGGCGCGGCCCGTCGGAGGGGCGTAAGGAGCGGTCCGCCGCGAGCCGGGTGAGGAACCCCGTGAGCAGGGCGCCCACCCCTTCGCGCGCCGGGATGGGCCGGGCGAGCAGCCGGTCGATCCGGTCGTGGGGGACCGGGATCAGGGCCTTGGGGATCTCCAGACCCACGCCTCCGGGAGGTCCGCCGAAGGCCAGGCAGTCGAAGGGCCGGGAGGTGTCGACGACGTAGAGGCCCTCCGCGCTGTGCGCGGCCTCCTGGCGGGACTGGGAGACCTGGAGGTTCCCCTCCTGGATGAACGAGAAGTGGTACAGCTCGGGGTCGGACTGCCGGATGAGCTTGGGCGTCCGCCGGAAGTTCATCTCGCGGAACTTCGTGGGCCATACGGAGGCGGCGCCGAACTGGAGGATGCGCACCTCGCCCCGGAAGTCCCGGGTGTGGTCGCTGGTCATCTCCATCGGCGCCATGAGCTGTGCCATCTGCTCGCGCCAGAAGTCGAACCGATCCGCTCTGGGCAGATCCTCGCAGCGGAAGACCGTCTCGATCATCTCGTGCCCCTCTGTGTGCCCCTTGCCGTGCCCCCTTGCTGTGCGCCCCCTTGCCGGTGCCCCGTGATGCCCCTGGGCGGGGAGGCGGGCGTGGGCCCCGAGGTCCGAACGTTCGTACGCTAGCAAAGCGTTGCGCGGCGGAACGAGGCTGCTATAACCCTTGTCTGATGGGCCGTCAGATACGACGATGTCCGACGTCGGATACGACCACGTCCGACGTCAGCCACGACCGCGTCCGACGTCGGATACGACCATGTCCGACGTCAGCCACGACGATGACGGTCCACCGACAAGGAGGCCCGGCATGCGCGTCCTGCCCCGGGGCCGGTTGAGCTACGGCATGCAGCTGCCGATCCAGTCGCAGTCCACCCTCTACGCCGAGCCGTGGGAAGCCGGGGCCGGCCCGGCCGAGCTGCTCGAGGTCGCCCGCGCCGCCGACCGGCTCGGCTTCGCGTACCTCGCCGTCTGCGACCACGTCGCGATCCCGCGGCGGCTGGCCGCGGCCATGGGCACCGTCTGGTACGACCCGGTGGCCACCCTGGGCTGGCTCGCCGCGGCCACCGAGCGGGTGCGGCTGCTCAGCCATGTGGCGGTCGCGGCGCTGCGCCATCCGCTGCTGACCGCCAAGCAGTACGCCACGCTCGACCACCTCTCCGGCGGCCGGCTGATCCTCGGGGTCGGGGCCGGGCACGTGCGGGAGGAGTTCGAGGCGCTGGGGGTGGACTTCGCCCGGCGCGGGGCGCTGCTGGACGAGACGGTCGACGCGCTGAAGGCGGCGCTGGGGCCGGAGGAGTTCCCCGACTTCCGAGGCGAGCGGTTCGCGTTCGGCGGCCTCGGGCAGGCCCCGCGCCCCGTCCAGACGCCGCGGCCCCCGCTGTGGATCGGCGGCTCCTCGCCCGCGGCGGTGCGCCGGGCGGCGGTCCGGGGCGACGGCTGGCTGCCGCAGGGCGATCCACGGGACCGGCTGCCCGGCCAGATCGCCCGGCTGCGCGAGTTGCGGAAGGAAGCGGCTCGACACGATCGCGGCTGTGACGAGCCCGCCGAGATCGGTGCGATCACCGAGCCACTGTACGTGGGCGAGCCCGGCTGGGACGTGGGGCGCCGGACCCTGACCGGCGCGCCGGAACGGCTGGCCGAGAGCCTGCGCGCGTACGCCGCGATGGGGGTGGACCAGATCCAGGTGCGGTTCCGCTGCCGGGACCACACCGAACTGACCGACCAGATGGCGGCCTTCGCCGCCGATGTCGCTCCGCACCTCGATGACCAGTGATGACTGGCGATGACTAGGGAGAACGGAATGGGCAAGCTGGACGGGCGGGTCGTCATCATCACCGGGGCGGCGCGCGGACAGGGCGAGCAGGAGGCGCGGCTGTTCGCGGCCGAGGGCGCGCGCGTGGTCCTCGGCGACGTACTGGACGAGCCGGGCGAGGCGCTGGCCAAGGAGCTGGGGGAGGGTGCCCGCTTCGTCCATCTGGACGTGGGCCGCGAGGACGACTGGACCGCCGCCGTCGCGGCCGCCAAGGACGCCTTCGGCGCGGTGGACGGCCTGGTCAACAACGCCGGGATCCTCCGCTTCAACGAGCTGGTGGGCACCCCGCTGGCGGAGTACCTGGAGGTGGTCCAGGTCAACCAGGTCGGCACGTTCCTGGGGATGCGGACGGTGGCGCCGGAGCTGGCGGCGGCGGGCGGCGGGACGATCGTGAACACCGCCTCGTACGTCGCCCTGTCCGGTATGCCGCTGCTCACCGCGTACGCCGCGACGAAGGCGGCGGTGGTGGGGATGACGCGGGTGGCCGCGATGGAGCTCGCGGACAAGGGCATCCGGGTCAACGCGATGTGCCCGGGCGCGGTCGACACCCCGATGACCAACCCGGCTCAGCTCGACCCGGACGCCGACACCACGGAGGCGACGGCGGCGGTCGACGAGCTCTACCGCAAGCTGGTCCCGCTGGGCCGGATCGGCCGCCCGGAGGAGGTGGCGCGGCTGGCCCTCTTCCTGTCCTCGGAGGACTCCTCGTACGTCACCGGCCAGCCAATCGTCGTCGACGGCGGCTGGCTGACGGGCGTCTCGGTCTTCTAGGGGGTTGCCCGGCGGACCGTGACGCCTGCGGCGAGCCACGCGGCGGAGCCACATATCGAGGCTTTCCCCTCCCCGCCCCTTCCCTCAACCGGGACTCCGCCCAGATCCCGGCGTCTTGGCTGGTGGGCTGGCTGCGGCCGAGGGTCGGCTCGTCGCCCCAGGAGTTCGGGTCCGGGGCGAACCCCGGACCCCGGCGCCCTGGCCGGTGGGCTGATCGCGGCCGACAGTCGGCCCCCGCCCCCCGGGGGGGGGTGCCTCTATGTCTTCCGTCAAGGC
>NZ_JACVYG010000090.1:0-21231 GCF_014712245.1 Streptomyces sp. 5-10 | reverse complement strand
GACCAGTCGTTATGACTCGCTGTTCCAGCTGGACTGGCAGCCGGTGGCCACGTCGGCTTCGGCTGTGGCTGGGGGTGCGTGGGCGTTCGTGGGGTCGGATGCCGGGCTGGGTGAGGCGGTGGTCCGTGCGGGCGGGGCGTATGCCCGCTACGCCGATGTATCTGAGTTGATCGGCGCACTCGATGAGGGCGAGGCGGTGCCTGAGACCGTAGTCCTGCCCTGTCTGACGGGCGCTGGTGATGAGGGCGTAGTTGCCGGGGTGCGGGAGTCGCTGTCCGCTGTGCTGTCCGCGGTGCAGCAGTGGCTGGGTGAGGAGCGCCTGTTCGGGTCTCGTCTGGTGGTGGCCACTTGTGGTGCGGTCGCCACGGAGACGGGAGAGGATGTGGCGGATCTGGTGCAGGCCCCGGTGTGGGGTTTGTTGCGGTCGGTGCAGACCGAGAATCCCGGCCGGTTTCTCCTGCTGGACCACGACCCCGGCCCCGACCCCGACCACGGTCTCGGCCACGTCCAGGAGCTCAGCGCCACTGCGGCCGACGCGGTGGTCCGGTCCATCGCCACTGGTGAGGAGTCCCAGCTGGCCGTCCGGGGCGGGACCGTCCTCGTTCCGCGCTTGTCCCGTGTGGCCAAGCCCGCAGCGGACCTCGAGGCGTCTGCGCGACTGGTCTCCGGCGGGACCGTGCTGGTGACGGGAGCGTCGGGTGTGCTGGCGGGTGTCGTGGCCCGGCATCTGGTGGCTGAGCACGGGGTGGAGCATCTGCTCCTGGCCAGCCGTAGGGGCCCGGACGCACCCGGGGCAGCAGAGTTGGTGGCCGAGCTGGAGGCGGCCGGGGCGTCGGTCACCGTGGCCGCCTGCGATGTGGCCGACCGCGAAGCCGTACGCGAACTGCTGGCCGCCATCCCGGCGCAGTTTCCGCTGCGAGGCGTGGTCCACACCGCAGCAGTGGTGGACGACGGCGTCGTGGAGGGGTTGAGCGATGAGCGTGTTCGGCGGGTGTTGGCGCCGAAGGTGGATGCGGCGTGGCATCTGCATGAGCTGACCCGCGACATGGGCCTGGAGGCGTTCGTGCTCTACTCCTCCGTCGCCTCCACCCTCGGCGCCGGCGGACAGAGCAGTTACGCGGCGGCCAACGCCTTCCTCGACGCCCTGGCCCAGCACCGCCACGCCCACGGCCTGCCCGCCATGTCCCTCGCCTGGGGCCTGTGGGCACAGGCCAGCGGAATCACCCAGAACCTCAGCCAGACCGACATCGCCCGCATGGCCCGCGGCGGCACCACCGGACTCACCACCGAAGAAGGTCTCGCCCTCTTCGACACCGCTCACAGCGTGGGACGTCCGCATGTGATGCCGGTGCGCATGGACCTGACGTCCCACCAGGCCCACCCGGAAGTGCCGGTCCCGGCAATGCTGCGGAACCTGGTACGTACGCCTCTCCGCAAGGCAGCGTCTGGGCAGAGCGGCGCGAAGCAATGGCGGGACCGGCTTCTGGGAGCGAGCCCGGAGGACCGTGAGCAGCTTCTGCTGGACCTCGTCCGCACCTCGACCGCGACCGTTCTGGGACACGGGGACTCCGGAGACATCGGCCTCGAAGGCGAATTCCTCGAAATGGGGTTGGATTCCCTGACGGCCGTCGAGCTTCGGAACCAGCTCGGCAGCGCCACGGGGCTGCGGCTGTCCACGACGATGGTCTTTGACCATCCGACCCCGGCCGACCTCGCGGTTCATCTCGCAGACGAGCTGAATACCCTCGCAGTCGGCTCTCCTGGCTCTCCCAACCCTCCCGGTTCTCCCAGCCCTTCCACCTCTCCCCATGCCGCGGAGTCCATCGCCGCCGGCACCCACGCCGTGCTGGCGGAGATCGAAAAGCTCCGGGAAACGCTTTCCCTCGCGTCACTGGTCAATGAGGACCGGTCTCTGGCGCTTGGCCGACTGGAGGACGTGTTCAATCAATTCGCAAAGCAGGACCAGGACCAGGATCAGGGCCAGGAGCAGGGCCAGAATGAGAGCCAGGAGCAGGACCATTCCCAGGCATCTCGCGGTGAAGGAGCCGAGATGAGTCCAAGCGAAGGCATCGACGTACTCAGTTGACCTCTGGTGGCCCCGGGGCCACTTGTGGCCACTTTTGGCCACCTGTGGCCACGGCCCAATGACAAGAACCCAGCGAATGCGTGAGCCCGAATTCCCGCGCCATCCGCTGTGATCAACGAAGCAGGAAGGTTATCTTTGGGCTGCCGAAAATCGGAATCCCATTGCCTGCCGATGACATGCCGACGGCCTGCCGACAGTGAATTATCCGGTGTCCGGCGGACCCTTGTCCGAGCCGCCTGATCATGGTTAGAGTCGGCAGCGCGGACGCCCGAGTCACATAAGACGGATTCAGCGGGGAAGTGGTGTCGATGGAATTCAGCGTCTTGTACTTTGCGAACCGCGAGGTCACGGATGCGTCCGCGGAATACGACCTGCTCCTGGATACGGCGCGGTTTGCCGATGAGCACGGCTTCAGGGCGCTCTGGATGCCTGAGCGGCATTTTCATCGATTCGGCGGCGCGTATCCGAATCCGGCGCTGACGGCAGCGGCCCTCGCCACCGTGACGCGCAACATACGGCTGCGTGCGGGAAGCGTGGTCGTCCCCCTCCACGATCCGCTGGAAGTCGTGGAGAACTGGTCACTGGTGGACAACCTCTCCCGCGGCCGCGTCGATCTGGCCTTCGGAACGGGCTGGGCGCCCAACGATTTCGTACTGGCGCCGGACCACTACCAGGAGCGCCGGAAGCTCACGATGGACGGGATCGAGGAGATCCGCGGCCTGTGGCGCGGGGAGCCGGTGAAACGGGTCAACGGGGAGGGCGACAGCGTCGAGGTCCTCACCTACCCTCGTCCGCTCCAGGAAGAGCCCGGCCTCTGGATGACGTGTTCCAGCAGCCGGGCGACGTTCGAAGAGGCCGGTGCGCGCGGCCTGAACATCCTCACCGCTCTGCTCTTCCAGAAGGTGGAGGAAGTGGCGGCGAACATCGAGGTGTATCGGGCGGCCCGCGCCAAGAACGGTCTCGATCCGGCGGGTGGCACGGTCACCCTGATGATGCACACCTTCGCCGGTGAGAGTGACAAGCAGGTACGTGACATCGTGAAGGAACCCTTCAAGGCGTATCTCAAGTCCTCCTTCGACCTCTGGCGCAATCAGTGGAGCGATCTGAAGGGCGTGGACCAGGAGCAGGTGGTCAACTTCGCCTTTGAACGCTACTTCCGCACCGCATCGCTGTTCGGTTCCGTCGACAAGTGCGTCCGTTCCGTGGAAAAGCTGGCCCAGGCCGGCGTGAATGAAGTCGCCTGCCTCGTGGACTTCGGCGTGACCGGCGATGAGATTCGCGCGGCCCTGCCCTATCTCGACCAGGTCAGGAGCCGTGTCCAGGCGGGGACGTGAATTGACGGAGCCTCCTTTCGCGGTCCATGCCCCCGCCCATCCACTCCGCGCCGCCGATCCACTCCGCCCCAGCCGATCCACTCCGCCACCGCCCATCCACTCCGCGCCGCCCATCCACTGCGCCGCCGCCCATCCACACCGCGCGCCGCCCGCGGCGACGCTGATCCGAGGTGAAGGAAGATATGTCATACGACGCCGACGTCATCGTGGTCGGTGCGGGGCTGGCCGGTCTGGTCGCCGCGGCCGAACTGGCCGACGCGGGCCGCAAGGTCATCGTGCTCGACCAGGAGGGCGAGAACTCGCTGGGCGGCCAGGCGTTCTGGTCCTTCGGTGGCCTCTTCCTCGTGGACTCACCGGAGCAGCGGCGCATGGGCATCCGGGACAGCCGTGAGCTGGCGCTGCAGGACTGGCTCGGGAGCGCCGAATTCGACCGGCCGGAGGACCACTGGCCGCGTCGCTGGGCGGAGGCGTACGTGGACTTCGCCGCCGGGGAGCAGCGGTCGTGGCTCAGGGAGCAGGGTGTGCGCTTCTTCCCGCTCGTCAGCTGGACCGAACGAGGTGGCTACGCGGCGTCCGGGCACGGCAATTCGGTGCCCCGGTTCCACATCACCTGGGGCACCGGGCCCGGTCTGCTGGAGCCCTTCGTCCGCAGGGTCCGGGCCGCCCGGGCGCGGGGGCTGGTCGAGTTGCGGTACCGCCACCGGGTCACCGGGCTGTCGCGCACCGCCGGGTCCGTGGACACGGTGTCCGGTGATCTGCTGGCGCCCGACGAGGTGCAACGGGGAGCGGCCAGCTCACGTGAGGTGGTGGGTGCCTTCGAACTCCGTGCCCAGGCGGTCATCGTCACCTCCGGTGGCATCGGCGGCAACGACGATCTCGTGCGCAAGAACTGGCCGGAGCGGCTGGGCAACCCCCCTCGGCGGATGATCGCCGGCGTTCCCGCCTACGTCGACGGGCGCATGCTCGAAGTGACGGAGAAGGCCGGGGGACGGGTCATCAACGGCGACCGGATGTGGCACTACAACGAGGGGGTCCAGAACTGGGATCCCATCTGGCCCCGCCACGGTATCCGCATTCTGCCCGGCCCCTCGTCCCTCTGGCTGGATGCCACGGGGAAGCGGCTGCCGGTGCCGCTCTTCCCGGGGTACGACACCTTGGGCACGCTCAAGCACATCATGAGCACGGGCTACGACTACTCGTGGTTCGTACTGACCCAGAAGATCATCGAGAAGGAGTTCGCCCTCTCGGGGTCGGAGCAGAACCCCGACCTCACGGGGAAGAGCATCCGGGGTGTGCTCGGCAGGCTCCGCCCCGGCCCGCCCGGCCCCGTGGAGGCGTTCCGGCAGCACGGTGTGGACTTCGTGGTGGAGCGGGATCTGGCCTCGCTGGTGCGCGGGATGAACGCGCTGACCGACGAGCCGCTGATCGACGAGGCCGAGCTCCGCCGCGAGATCGTCGCGCGTGATCGCGAGACGGTGAACAAGTTCTCCAAGGACCTTCAGATCAACGCGATCCGGGCAGCGGGAAACTACCTCGGCGACAAGCTGGGGAAGGTTGCTCCGCTGCACAGGTTGCTGGATCCCAAGGCCGGTCCGCTCATCGCGGTGCGGCTGAACATCATCACCCGCAAGTCACTCGGTGGTCTCGAGACCGACCTGTCCAGCCGGGTGCTGACCGGCACCGGCGAGCCCCTTCCGGGTGTCTACGCGGCGGGTGAGGTGGCCGGATTCGGCGGTGGCGGAGTGCACGGCTACCGCTCGCTGGAAGGGACGTTCCTCGGCGGATGTCTGCTGTCCGGCCGTGCGGCGGGCCGGGCTGCGGCGCGAGCCGTGGGCTGAACGGCATGAACGGCGCCGGGTAACCGGCGTGACCAGCACACCACTTGACGCATCGGAGAGGCAGTTCGGATGTCAACGGCGGCACAGAGCAATATCGCGCAAGTAGGGGATCGCTACGACGAGTTCAGCGCGCTGCACGCCGTGCTGAGCGACAGCGACCTGCCCGTGGGAAGCAATCTGCACCTCGGGTACTGGAACGACGAGCACGACGAGGCCGACCTGGCCACCGCCACCGAGCAGCTGACGCGGCAGATGCTCAAGCGGCTGGCGCCCCGGCCCGGACAGCGGATCCTCGATGTGGGCTGCGGAGTGGGCCAGCCCGCGATGAGCCTGGCCGGCGCCTGCGATGTCGAGGTGCTCGGCATCTCGGTCAGCCGCCGCCAGGTGGAGCAGGCCACCGCGCGCGCGAATGAGGCCGGACTGGCGGACCGGGTGCGCTTCGAGTACGCCAACGCCATGCAACTGCCCTACCCCGATGCCTCGTTCGACGCGGCATGGCTCTTCGAGTCGCTCATCCACATGCCGGAGAAGGAGCGCGCGCTGAAAGAGGTGGCGCGGGTGCTCAAGCCGGGGTCCCGGCTGGCCGTCGCCGATATGTTCCACCGCCCCGGGCACGACTGGCCGCTCGAGGGAAGTGAGATCGTCACGGCGGTCGGGCTCGACGACTACCAGGAGCTGTTCGACCGGGCGGGTCTCCGGCTGCTGGAGATCGACGATGTGTCGGATCACACGATCGTGCCGCTGCCCATTCAGACCAAGCTCAAGGGTCTGCTCGCGCCGCATCGTGAGGCGCTGGTACGGGCTGTCGGCGAGGGACTCGTCAATCAGCTGATCGGGCCCGAGGAGGGCGTGGAAGTGCGGCCCGGCGGAGGGCTCCCCGGTTATGTGCTGATCGCCGGAGAGCGTCCGTAGAGCCGAGCCGTCCACGCGCGGTCCGCGGCCGGTATCGCCCGCTCATCCCGGTTGTCATTCGTTGCGGCGCCAGGAGTCCGACGTGATAATCGAATTGACTAGGTGATCTTCTGGGGGTTGGATGCTCAAGGAACGGGGACTTGAATGGCGTGCGGTTGCCGTGTATCGGCTTTCGCTTGTTCAACCTTCACTCGATGTCGGTGAGATCGCGCGCCGACTTGACCTTTCCGAAGCCGAAGTCCGCGCGATCCACGCGGAGCTGGCCGAACACCCGCTGGTGGCCGGGCGAGCCTCCCTGACCTGCGACGATTCCGGTCTCCGCGAGGAGCTGGGGCCCGGGGACGACCTCACGGCGCGCCGGTGGCGGATAGCGAAGGCCCGATCCATGGTCTCCTCGATGACCCGGAATTATGAGGCCGGTGAGGAATGCGTCGGCGCCGTCCGGCGGTTCGACGGGGCCGATGCCGTGCATACGCGGCTGCGCGAGTTGTGCGCACGGGCGGCCAAGGAGTGCCGCATCTTCTCCTCTTCCTATGTCCAGCTTCCGAATTCCGTGGAGCAGGGAAACCAATGGGAGCGGGTGGTGGCGGAGCGCGGAATTTCCATCCGGGCCGTTCACCAGGACAGCTTCCGCGGCGATTCCGCGGAGCTGGGGGCCGCCCGGTGGCTCGCCTCGCTCGGCGGGCGGATCCGTACCGTCCCCGTCCTGCCGACCCCCATGGCGCTGGTGGACGAGCACATCGCCCTGGTGCCGCTGGATCCCGAGGACGCCACCCGCGGTGCGCTCGAGCTGAACGGGTACGAGGCGGTGGCCGCCCTGCGGACGATCTTCGAACACTTCTGGGTCACGGCCACTCCCTGGGACGAGCCCGTGCAGCGGGACCGGGAGGGGCTCTCGCCCCGGGAGCGCGATCTGCTGCGCCTCCTCGCCAGTGGATGCACCGACGAATCGATGTGCCGCAAGCTGGGCATCTCGCTGCGCACCGTACGCCGCGCGGTGGCCGACCTCATGGCCCGCCTGGGCGCTCACAGCCGCTTCGAGGCGGGTGTACAGGCGGTCCGCTGCGGCTGGCTGTGAGGACCGTCGGCCCGGTCCGAAGACAAGCGGAAGAGAAGAAGAGAAGCGGAAGACGAGCAGAAGACAAGCAGAAGACGAGCAATCGAGCGGCTCGTGGAGTCCGCCCTGTCCCGAGGAGGCAGACGATGACCAATCCGTTCGACAACCCCGACGGCACCTTCCTGGTTCTGGTCAATGACGAGGGTCAGCACTCGCTGTGGCCGGCCTTCGCGGAGGTCCCGGCCGGCTGGGAGGTCGTGGTCCAGGAGACGGATCGCAAGACCTGCCTGGACTACATCGAGACGAACTGGACCGACATGCGGCCCAAGAGCCTGATCGAGGCGATGAACCGGGCGGAGCAGAAGGGGAGTTGACCCAGTCGGGCCCCCGACGAGCGGCCCGGACAACACCAGCGGCGCGGAGAAAGAGCAGCAGCCCGGTACCAACCACGAAAAGGGAAGTGATGGCGTGAAAGGTTCGCGCAGGCTCGGCAGCGCACTCGTACTCGGTGGCGGCGTGGCCGGACTGCTCGCCGCGGCCGCCCTCATCGAGTACGTGGACACCATCACCGTCGTGGAACGGGACCGGCTGCCCGACGGGCCCGAGGTGCGCAAGGGCGTGCCTCAGGGCCGTCACCTCCACGGTCTCCAGTCCAGCGGTGTGCAGGCCATCGACACCCTGCTGCCGGGCACACTGGAGAGCTTCTTCGCTGCCGGTGCCCACCGGATCGCCATGCCGACACATGCGCTGTTCTACGGCCCGCACGGCTGGATGCGCCAGTATCCCGGCGAACACTTCACGGTCGGCACCACCCGACCCCTGGCCGAGCACATCGTGCGCCGTGCCCTGCTGGCCCATGCGCATGTGCGGATCCTGGAAGGCGCCGAGGCCACCGGCCTGATCGGCGACGCGCGGCGGGTGTCCGGGGCCCACATCCGCCACCGCGGCACCGGGGAGCGCGAGAGCGTCGACGCGGATCTGGTCATCGACGCCACCGGCCGCGGTTCCAAGGCCCCGCAGTGGCTCGCCGAACTGGGCCTGCCCGAGGTGCCCGCCACGATGGTCGACGCGGGGCTGGCCTACGCGAGCCGCGTCATCCGCCCTCCCGACGAGGCCACCGGGCGCAGGTTCCCCCTGATCGCCTTGCAGGGCGACCCGCGAAGCGGTGGCCCGGCCCGGGTCGGGGGCATGATGCTCGTCGAGGACGGGACGTGGATGGTGACCCTGGCGGGCACCAGGGGCGCCCACCCTCCCCTGGACGAGGAAGGCTTCCTCCGTTACGCCCAGACCCTGCGTCATCCGCTCATGAGCGAACTCATCTCCCAGGGCACGCCCGTGAGCCGGATCTCCGGTTTCCAGAACACCGCCAATCACCGCCGCCACTACGACAGGCTGCGGACACGTCCCACCGGCTTCCTGGTGTTCGGCGATGCGGCCACCACCTTCAACCCGCTGTACGGCCAGGGTGTGACGGCGGCGGCGCTGAGCGCGGTCACACTGCGCGAAGAGCTCGCCCGGGGCCCGCTCGACGAGGAGGGCTACGGCCGGACCCAGGAAGCGGTCATCCGCGCCACCGACATCGCCTGGGCGATGGCGTCCAACGAGGACCTGCGCTATCCGGGGGCGAAGGGGCCCGCGCCGTCCGCGCGGCGGAAGGTGCTGCAGCGCTGCTCGGACCGGCTGCGCATCACCGCCGCCTGCGATCCGGTCGCCTCCCAGGCCCTGTTCAAGGCGCTCACCCTCACCACCCCGCCCCGGGAGGTGTTCAACGCCCGCACGCTCAGGGCGCTGCTGCGAGGCCCTCGCCACCCCGCACGGTACGACCTTCCCCCCGAGCACACCGGACTCCCCGCGCCGACGGTCTGCCCCCCTCGGCCGTCCACGGCACAGGCGGGCGGGTCCGCGGCGCCCGCACCCACGACGGACGAGACGTACACGGACGAGACGCACAGGGACGAGACGCACGAGGGAAGGACCCCGATGGTGGAGACCGAGACCGAGACCGAGAAGAAGGCCGTGGTCGCCGTGCTGGAGCGGCTGGGCGCGGCCTGGTCGGAGCTGGACGCGCGGGCGCTGGCGGATGTGTTCACCGCCGACGCGACCATGATCGCCTTCGGCTATCTGCGCAAGGGCCGGGAAGAGATCGCGACCCGTATGGGGGAGGCGTTCCAGGGCCCGTACAAGGGCAGCCGGGTGGTCGGTGACGTCCTGGAGGTGCGCCTCCTGGGTGACAGCGCGGCGGTGGCCGTGGTCCGGGGGGCCGTGCTGACGGCCGGCGAGACGGAGGTGACCGCGGAGAACGCGATCCGGTCCACCTGGGCGCTGGTCAAACAGGACGGTGAGTGGCGCGTCGCCGCGTACCACAACAGCCCCGCCAAGGAGGACATGCCCGTGTGAGCCTGCAGACTGGGGCCATGAGTTCTCGTACGGGAAGTGGCGAAGCCATCGTGGTGGGGGCCGGCCCGAACGGGCTGGCCGCCGCCGTCACCCTGGCCCTCAGTGGCTTCCGGGTCACCGTGCTCGAAGCGGCGGACACCATCGGCGGCGGCACCCGCAGCGGTGAACTCGGCGTGCCCGGTGTGGTGTTCGACCACTGCTCCTCGGCGCATGTGGTGGGCGCCGGCTCACCGTTCCTGCGCTCCTTGGACCTGAAGCCGTACGGGCTGGAGTGGCGGTGGCCCGAGGTCGACCTGGCGCATCCGCTGGACTCCGGTGGCGCGGGCGCGCTGTACCGGTCGGTCGGGAGGACGGCGGACGGGCTCGGCGCGGACGGCCACGCCTGGCGGCGGTTGTTCGGGCCCCTGGCGGCGGACGCGGAGGTGCTCGCCGACGCGGTCATGCGCCCCCTGGCACGGCTGCCCCGCCATCCGCTCCGGCTCGCCCGCTTCGGCCTCCACGCCCTGCGGCCCGCGACGCTGGTGGCCAAGCGGTTCCGTACCGATGCGGCGCGCGGCGTCTTCGGCGGGGTGGCGGCGCATCTGTTCGGCCCGTTGACCCAGCCGGTCGGGTCCGCCATCGGGCTCATGATCATCGCGATGGGGCACCGGTTCGGCTGGCCGGCGGCCAAGGGCGGCTCCCGCGCCATCACCGACGCGCTGGCCGCGCTGCTCACCGAGGCGGGCGGGCGCATCGAGACCGGTGTGCGGGTCCGCTCCCTCGAGGAGCTGCCCCCGGCCGACGCCGTCATGCTCGACCTGGTCCCGGCCGCCGCGGCGGAGGTGATCGGCGACCGGTTGCCGCCGCGGGTCCGGCGGGCCTACGCCCGATTCCGCCACGGCCCCGGGGCGTTCAAGCTGGACCTCGCCGTCGAGGGCGGGATCCCGTGGCGCGCCGAGCCCTGCCGCCGGGCGGGCACCGTGCACCTGGGCGGAACCTTCGAGGAGATCGCCCGTGCCGAGCGGGAGGTGCACCGCGGCCGCATGCCCGAGCGCCCCTTCATGCTGGTCTCGCAGCAGTATCTGGCCGACCCCGGCCGCTCGTCCGGTGGCATTCACCCCGTCTCCGCCTACGCACATGTGCCGCACGGCTACCCGGGAGACGCCACCTCGGCCATGCTGCGGCAGTTCGAGCGCTTCGCACCCGGGACACGGGAGCGGATCGTCTCCCTGACGGCCATGTCGACCGCGGAACTGGAGCGGTACAACGCCAACTACGTCGGGGGAGACATCATCTCCGGCGCCAACACCCCGCTCCAGCTGGTGACGCGTCCCCGGATGGTCCCCGATCCGTACCGCACGGGCGTGCCGGGGGTCTTCCTCTGCTCCGCGGCCACCCCACCGGGCGCCGGTGCCCACGGGATGAGCGGCCACAACGCCGCCCGCTCCGCGCTGCGCGCGCTGGGGCGCCCGGTCCCGGGGGACCGGACGCCCTCCGCACGGCCCTGGCAGCGCCTGGGCCGGCATCAGCGCCTGGGCTAGAGCATCAGCGCCCGGGCTGGAGAATCAGCGCCCGGGCCGGAAGCGGCGCCTCGCTAGAACAGGCCGAGCTTCTTCGGCGAGTACGACACCAGCAGGTTCTTCGTCTGCTGGTAGTGGTCCAGCATCATCTTGTGGGTCTCGCGGCCGATTCCGGACTGCTTGTAGCCGCCGAAGGCGGCGTGCGCCGGATAGGCGTGGTAGCAGTTGGTCCACACCCGGCCCGCCTGGATGGCGCGCCCGGCCCGGTACGCGGTCGAGCCGTCCCGGGTCCACACGCCCGCGCCCAGCCCGTAGAGCGTGTCGTTGGCGATCCCGATCGCGTCGTCGAAGTCGCCGAACCGCGTCACCGCGACCACCGGCCCGAAGATCTCCTCCTGGAAGACCCGCATGCGGTTGTCGCCCTCGAAGATCGTGGGCTCGACGTAGTAGCCGCCCTCCAGCTCACCGCCGAGCTCGGCGCGGCTGCCGCCGGTGAGGACGCGGGCGCCCTCCTGCCGGCCGATGTCCAGGTACGACAGGATCTTCTCGAGCTGGTCGTTGGACGCCTGGGCGCCGATCATGGTGTCGGTGTCCAGCGGATGGCCCTGCGTGATCTTCTCCGTACGGGCCACGGCCGCGTCCATGAACGCCTGGTAGTGGCCGCCCTGGACCAGGGCGCGCGAGGGACAGGTGCACACTTCGCCCTGGTTGAGGGCGAACATGGTGAACCCCTCCAGGGCCTTGTCCATGAAGTCGTCGTCGGTGGCCGAGACGTCGTCGAAGAAGATGTTCGGGCTCTTGCCGCCGAGCTCAAGGGTGACCGGGATCAGGTTCTCGCTCGCGTACTGCATGATCAGCCGGCCGGTGGTGGTCTCGCCGGTGAAGGCGACCTTGGCCACCCGGGAGTTGGACGCCAGCGGCTTCCCGGCCTCCACGCCGAAGCCGTTGACGATGTTGACCACACCCGGCGGCAGCAGATCCGCCACCAGGTTCATCCAGACGTGGACCGAGGCGGGTGTCTGCTCGGCCGGCTTCAGCACCACCGCGTTGCCCGCGGCCAGCGCCGGGGCCAGCTTCCAGGTGGCCATCAGGATCGGGAAGTTCCACGGGATGATCTGGGCGACCACGCCCAGCGGCTCATGGAAGTGGTACGCGACCGTGTCGTGGTCGATCTCGGAGAGACTGCCCTCCTGAGCCCGGATGGCCCCCGCGAAGTAGCGGAAGTGGTCGATGGCGAGCGGAATGTCGGCGGCCAGCGTCTCCCGTACCGGCTTGCCGTTCTCCCAGCTCTCGGCGACCGCGAGGGCCTCCAGGTTCTGCTCCATCCGATCGGCGATCTTCAGCAGCACCGCGGCGCGCTCGGCGGGCGCCGTACGGCCCCAGGCGGGGGCGGCCGCGTGGGCGGCGTCCAGGGCCCGCTCGACGTCCTCGGCGGTGCCCCGGGCGATCTCGGTGAAGGGCTGCCCGTTGACGGGGGTGGGGTTCTCGAAGTAGCGACCCTGGGCCGGAGGTACGTACTCCCCGCCGATCCAGTGGTCATAGCGCGGCTGATAGGTGACGACCGAGCCCTCGGAGCCGGGGCTTGCGAAACGCGTCATGGGGCGGCCTCCCTGGTGTACGCGTGGTGGGTCACGTTGTCGGACGCGCCGTCCGGGTACGCGTCCAGGCTCCGCCCGCGCCGACACGGGCGGAGCCGACGGGGAGGCTAGGCGCGGCCACGTTGCGCCGACGTTGCGTCCCGGTGGCCGCCCCCTTGCCGCAGGGCTCCGTGCTCATGGCCGCCTTGGTGGCGCGGGGCTTCGCCCTCATGGCCGCCTTGGTGGGCGCCGCCCGGCAGCCCGTACAGCTCCCGCAGCCGCCGCACCCGCGCCGCCGGGGCCGCCCGCCCCGGCGCATGGGCCGGAAGCGCGGTCAGCAGCGCCTCCGCGACCTCCAGATCGTCCTCGCCCCACGGTGTCTGTGCCCAGCGCCGCAGCAGCTCGGGATCGCCGTGGGAGAGCACCGCGCGCCGCAGCCCGTCCTCCAGCACCCGCCGCATCCGGCACACCCCCGGCGCCTCCGACAGCGGCAGCAGCGGCCCGGTGTACGCCCGCAGCGCCGTGTACGCGTCGCCGGAGGCCAACGCCTCTGCGGCGTCCGCCAGATCGGTGCGCACCGGCGCGCAGAGCCGGTACGGGCGCGAGCCCAGCAGCGGGCCCACCAGGCGGCGCAGCCGGGACAGCTCGGCCCGCAGCGTCACCGGGGAGCGGTCGTCGGCCCGGGGCCCGTACAGCTCGAGCGTCAGCCGGTCGCCCGAAAGACCCTCCGGATGGCCGGCCAGCAGCACCATGATCTCGCTGTGCCGCCGCCCGAGCCGCAGCCGCCGTCCGTCGACGACCAGCAGTGCCTCGTCCCGCCCCAGCGCCGTCAGACTGATCCGCGGCCCGCGCGTGCGCGGCGCCTCGGCGCCCAGCTGGGCCTCGGCGGCGCGGGCGGTCGCCTGGACCAGGGCGAGGCTGTGCGGGGCGGCCAGATGGTCCCCGCCGGTGATGTCCACCGCGCCCAGCAGCCGTCCGGTGTGCGGATCGTGGACCGGGGCGGCGGCGCAGGTCCATGGCTGCACACTGCGGTTGAAGTGCTCGGTGGCGAAGATCTGCACCGGGTGGTCGACGGTGAGGGCCGTCCCGGGCGCGTTGGTGCCCGCGTGGCGCTCGTCCCAGCGCGCCCCGGCCACGAAGTTCAGCTCCTCGACCCGGTTCCGTACCCCCGCGTGCCCCTCCACCCACAGCAGCCGCCCCTGCTCGTCGCAGACCGCGAGCAGATGGGCCCCGTCGTAGGCGATGGTGCCCAGCAACTCCCGGAACAGCGGCATCACCCGGGCCAGCGGATGGTCCGCGCGGTAGGCGTCCAACGCGTCGTCCGCCAGGTCGATCGGCGCCTTGCACTCCTGGGTGACCCGGGCGTCGGCCGAGCGCTGCCAGGACTCCGCCACCACCGGCCGTACGGCCGGACTCACCGCCCCCTCCGTCAGGAACGCCTCATGGGCGCGGCGCACGTCGCGGGTGCGCTCAGCGGGGTCGGTGCCTGACGCCATCGCCAGCCAGGGATTGACCATGGTGCCTCGCTCAGCGGTACGGAGGGGCGGTACGGGGAGGTGCGGGGAGGTGCGGAGTCTCAGGCTTTCATGGATCGGGCGGGCGGAGGAGTCGGCAGGTCAGGTGTGGGCGGGCAGGGAGGGAGCGGGCACGACCCCGGGCGGGGAGGCATAGCCGCAGGAGTGGCAGATCTTCCACCCGTCCTGGTTCACGGCGAGTTGGCCGCCACAGCTCGGGCACTGCTCGGAGCTCATGATCGTTCCTTTGGTTCACGCGCGCGGAGTGGTGCGGGCCACCCGTGCGCTCAGATTTCCTTGTGGGGCGGATGCCCCGCAATAGCCAGAACAAGCCGCGTTGAGGTACGAGCCCCGGACGGAGCGCGTTCACACGGGGTGTGCGGCGTTACCGGGGGGTCTTCTCCACATACGCTCCTCGCGCCCCCTCGTGCGCCGCTTGAACGCTTGACGCCGATGGGCTGCCTGTGTGCGGGCGCGCACGACGAAGCGGGCGGGGAGCCGGTGATGGCTCCCCGCCCGCGTCGATCAGGGGCGTTGGTGTGGCGTCAGCTGATGGACTTGATCAGCTCACCGTTCGCGGTGTCGCCGCTGAGCTCCCAGAAGAAGGTGCCGCCCAGGCCCTGCTGCTGCTTGTAGTTCATCTTCCCGGCGATGGTGGCGGGGGTGTCATAGCTCCACCACTGGTTGCCGCAGTGCGCGTAGGCCGTGCCCGCGACCGTGCCGGTCGCCGGGCAGGAGCCCTTGAGCACCTTGTAGTCCTCGATGCCCGCCTCGTAGGTGCCGGGCGCGGCGCCGGTCGCCGTGCCACCGGGGGCGTCCTGGGTGACGCCGCTCCAGCCGCGTCCGTAGAAGCCGATGCCCAGCAGGAGCTTCGAGGCCGGGATGCCGAGGCCCTTGAGCTTGCTGATGGCGGCGTCGGTGTTGAAGCCCTGCTGCGGAATGCCGCTGTAGGAGTTGAGCGGGGAGTGCGGGGCGGTGGGGCCCTGTGCGGCCCACGCGCCGAAGAAGTCGTACGTCATCGGGTTGTACCAGTCGACGTAGCGCGCGGCGCCCGCGTAGTCGGCGGCCTCGATCTTGCCGCCGGAGGAGGCGTCGGCCGTGATCGCCGCGGTCACCAGGTTGGACGAACCGAACTTGGCGCGCACCGCGGCCATCAGGTTCTTGAAGGCGTCCTTACCGCTGGTGTCACAGCCCAGGCCACAGGCGTTGGGGTACTCCCAGTCGATGTCGATGCCGTCGAAGACATCCGCCCAGCGCGGGTCCTCGACCAGGTCGTAGCAGGACTGGGCGAAGGCCGCGGGGTTCTTGGCGGCCTCGGTGAACCCGGAGGACCAGGTCCAGCCGCCGAAGGACCACAGCACCTTCAGGCCGGGGTGGAGCTTCTTGAGCTTGCGCAGCTGGTTGAAGTTGCCGCGCAGGGCGCCCGCGTCCCAGGTGTCGGCCTTGCCGTCGACGCTGCTCGCCGCGTCGTACGCCTTGTCGTAGTCGGCGTAGGCGTCGCCGATGGCGCACTTGCCGCCGGTGACGTTGCCGAAGGCGTAGTTGATGTGGGTGAGCTTGGCGGCCGAGCCCGAGGTCTCCACGTTCTTGACGTGGTAGTTGCGCTGGTAGATGCCCCATTCGGTGAAGTAGCCGACCACCTTGTTCCCGGCGGCCTTCGTCGTGGGGGTCTTGGCGGCCTCGGAGGTGGCCTGGGGTATGTCGGCGCTCCAGGGTTCACCGGCCGCTGCCGAGCCCGCGAGCAGGGTGGCGGTCAGGACCGCCGTACAGATCGCCGCGAGCGCGGCGGACAGTCTGCCTGGTCTGAGCATGGAATCTCCTCGGTGGGGGGTGAGGGGAGAGTGAACTGCCCGACGACCTGCCCATAGCTTGACATGAACGCGCAGGGCAGGGTGGGGAAAAGGTAGAAGGACTAGACCAGTGGGGTCAATGGTCTGGGCCAATTTGCTCCCGCGTGCGACGCCGGTGGGAGAGCGTGGAGGAAGCTGGTGGGTGTACCTGTCCGAAATTGGTTGAAGATCGGGCGACCGGTACCGGAAGGCTCCGGATCGGGCATACTCCAACCGCCGCGGTGCAGGTCATCACCGTTCGCGATCCGACGGGACGACCGGCAGGCGGCAGCATCACCGGTGGCGCCGCCTCACCCCGGCGCACGCCGCCGCAGCGCCTGACCAGGGGAGAGGAGAGCGCCGCCATGACCGATCACGGCCCGCAGCCGGTGGAGCGTGAGCTGCCCACCGAAGAGGCCCGCGACCTGATCTCGCTCGTCCGCGAGCTGATCGCACGGGAGATCAAGCCCCGGGCCGCCGAGGAGGAGGCCGCCGGGCGCTTCCCCCGCGAGCTGTTCACCCTGCTGTCCGAGTCCGGGCTGCTGGGGCTGGTCCACCCCGAGGAGTTCGGCGGCGGCGACCAGCCGTACGAGGTCTACCTCCAGGTCCTCGAGGAGCTCGCCGCGGCCCGGCTGACCGTCGGCCTCGGCGTCAGCGTCCACACCCTGGCCTGCCACGCCCTCGCCGGCTACGGCAGCAAGGAGCAGCTGGCCGAGCACCTTCCCGCGATGCTGGGCGGCGGACTGCTCGGCGCGTACTGCCTCTCCGAGCCCTCCTCCGGCTCCGACGCGGCCGGGCTCACCACCCGGGCCACCCGCGAGGGGGACACCTGGACGATCCAGGGCACCAAGGCGTGGATCACCCACGGCGGCATCGCCGACTTCTACACCGTGCTCGCCCGCACCGGCCCCGAGCGCACCCGCGGCATCAGTGCCTTCCTCGTGCCCGCCGACGCCCCCGGGCTCTCGGCGGCCGCGCCCGAGCACAAGATGGGCATGGCCGGTTCGCCGACCGCCCAGATCCACCTCGACGGGGTGCGGGTGTCCGACGCGCGCCGCATCGGCGAGGAGGGCCAGGGGTTCGCGATCGCCCTGTCCGCCCTCGACGCGGGCCGTCTGGGCATCGCGGCCTGCGCCGTCGGCGTCGCCCAGGCGGCGCTGGACGAGGCGCTCGCGTACACCGCGCAGCGGCGGCAGTTCGGCCGGCCGATAGCCGACTTCCAGGGCCTGCGCTTCATGCTCGCCGACATGGCCACGCAGGTCGAGGCCGGGCGCGCCCTGTACCTGGCGGCGGCACGGCTGCGGGACGCCGGGCGGCCGTTCTCCAAGCAGGCGGCGATGGCCAAGCTGTTCTGCACGGACGCCGCGATGCGGATCACCACCGACGCCGTCCAACTGCTGGGCGGATACGGCTACACGGTGGACTTCCCGGTCGAGCGCTATATGCGCGAGGCGAAGGTCCTCCAGATCGTGGAGGGCACCAACCAGATCCAGCGGGTGGTGATCGCCCGCGCTCTCGCGGGGCCTGAGGTCGGCTGAGGCTGGTGTGTCGGTTGGGGGCGCGGCTCGCGCCCCCGCCGTTTCGCTACCGCCGCGTGACCGGGAAGCGCACCGGCCGGGAACCGGGGCCGCCGAGGTGGGAGAACGGCTGCGTCCGCCAGTCCAGGCCCTCGGGGAGCGTCAGCAGCAGCGCGGCGTCCCGCTCGTACGCTTCCCAAGACGCGTCGGCGGGCTCGGCGTCGGCCACCCGGCGGCCGGTGCCGGCGCAGACCGTGAGCCCGAACGGGTCCCACGGGGACGAGCACAGCGCGTGCTCGGGAAGGACGTCCTCGTCGGCGAGGAGTGCGATGGGGCGCGCGCAGTCCGGGCAGATCACCCGGAACATCTCATAGGTGTCGTGGTTCTCGTCGGTATCGATGTCGCCTGCGTCGAGGCGCTCGAGATGAGGCATGAGTTTCCCCCTCGGGTGGGCTGGCCAGGCGCGTCGGCCTCGACCACAGCAAGCATTTCCCTCGCGGCCGCATAGGTAATCGCCACATCTCATAGGACACCCATGAGGAGATGTGGCGTTCGTCACATGCCCGGTGCAGGTGCGGCGTAGCGGCGCCCATGTCCGCTGTGCCTGCCCGGTGCCCACCCGTTGTGCCGGAAGCCTCCCGACCACATAAGGTGATCGGCTGTGGAGGAGTTGGACAGACAGATCGTGGAGCTGCTCGTCAAGGACGGCCGGATGAGCTACACGGACCTGGGCAAGGCCACCGGCCTGTCCACATCGGCCGTGCACCAGCGGGTTCGCCGTCTCGAACAGCGGGGCGTGATCCGCGGCTACGCCGCCGTCGTGGACCCCGAGGCCGTCGGGCTCCCCCTTACCGCGTTCATCTCGGTCAAACCCTTCGACCCCAGCGCGCCCGACGACATCTCCGAGCGGCTCGCCGAGGTGCCCGAGATCGAGGCGTGCCACAGCGTCGCGGGAGACGAGAACTACATCCTCAAGGTGCGCGTCGCGACCCCGCTGGAGCTGGAGCACCTGCTCAGCCGGATCCGCTCGCTGGCCGGTGTCTCCACCCGCACCACCGTGGTCCTCTCCACGCCCTACGAGGCGCGCCCGCCGCGCGTCTGAACGCCCTTCCGACACCCCCGTACCTGACATCCCGGACCTGATACCCCCATCGAGGCAGCCCGCCGTGAACGACCCCACCCCCGCCCAGGCCCCCGAAGGCCGTACCGTCCTGCTGCGTGGAGGTGAGGTCCACAGCCCCGCCGATCCGTTCGCGACCGCGATGGTCGTCGAGCGCGGCACCATCGCCTGGGTCGGCTCCGAAGGGGCCGCGGACGGCTTCGCGGACGGCGTGGACGAGGTCATCCAGCTGGACGGGGCGCTGGTGACGCCCGCCTTCACCGATGCGCATGTGCACACCACCGCGACCGGGCTCGCCCTCACCGGACTCGATCTCACCGGCGCCCGTACGCTCGCCGACGCGCTGGAGCGGGTGCGTGCCCACGCCGCCGCCCACCCCGCCGACCGGGTGCTGCTCGGCCACGGCTGGGACGCCGCCCGCTGGCCCGAGGGACGGCCGCCCTCCCGGGCCGAACTCGACCAGGCGACCGGTGGCCGCCCCCTCTATCTCACCCGCATCGATGTGCACTCCGCCGTCGTCACCACCGCGCTGCTCGACCTCGTCCCCGGCGTGTCGGACCTGGCCGGGTACCACCCCGACACGCCGCTGACCGGCGCCGCCCACCACGCCGTACGCGCCGCCGCCCACGCGGTCATCACCGAGCGGCAGCGCACCGACGCCCAGCGGGCCGCCCTCGCCCGCGCCGCCTCGCTCGGCATCGGCACCCTCCACGAATGCGCCGGGCCGGACATCTCCTCCGAGGACGACCTCACCGGGCTGCTGAAGCTCGCCGCCGGGGAGCCGGGGCCGCGGGTGTACGGCTACTGGGCCGAGGCCGCGAGCAGCGCGTCCGACCTGGACAAGGTGCGCGAACTCGGCGCCATCGGCGCGGCGGGCGACCTCTTCGTCGACGGGGCGCTCGGCTCGCACACGGCGTGTCTCCACCAGCCCTACGCCGACACGCCGCACACCGGCACCGCCTACCTGGACGCGGCGGCCGTCGCCGCCCATGTCGCCGCCTGCACCGAGGCCGGGATCCAGGCCGGTTTCCACGCCATCGGCGACGCCGCCGTCACCGCCGTCGTCGAGGGCGTACGGGCCGCCGCCGACACGGTCGGACTCGCCCGTGTGCGCGCCGCCCGCCACCGCGTCGAACACGCCGAGATGCTCACCCCCGAGACCGTCGCGGCCTTCGCCGACCTCGGCCTCACCGCCTCCGTCCAGCCCGCCTTCGATCGGCTGTGGGGCGGCGAGGACGGCATGTACGCCCAGCGGCTCGGCCCCGAGCGGGCCCGCACCCTGAACCCGTACGCGGCGCTGCTGCGCGCCGGAGTGCCCCTGGCGCTCGGCTCCGACAGCCCCGTCACCCCGTTCGACCCCTGGGGCACCGTGCGCGCCGCCGCCTTTCACCGCACCCCGGAGCACCGGATCTCCGTCCGCGCCGCCTTCACCGCCCACACCCGCGGCGGCTGGCGGGCCATCGGACGGGACGACGCGGGCGTCCTGGCGCCCGGCGCGCCCGCCGACTACGCGATCTGGCGGACCGGTGAGCTCATCGTGCAGGTGCCCGACACGCGGGTGGCCGGATGGTCCACCGACCCCCGCTCCGGCACCCCGGGCCTGCCCGACCTCACGCCCGGCGGTCAACTGCCCGTCTGTGTGCGCACGGTGGTGGGCGGACGCACCGTCCACCTCCGGCCGGACGAGTGACGCGCGGGCGCCCCGTACCGCCGAACGATGAGCCCCCGGCCTGTCGTGGCATCTGAACACCGTCCGTACTGACCTGGTCATTTGAGGAAACGGCGCAGGTCATGTGGCTGTTGACAGGGTGCGGTCGGTGGCCGGTAGGTTCGGCCTCGTCCACCACAGGACGCCCGACCGGGGAATCTTCACGCAGTCGTCGAACGCCGCTGGGCCAGAGGGAGACGCGCCATCGCGGTGCGCCGCCACTGGGAGCCAGGTCCAGCGCACGGGGGCGAGGGAGGGATCGCCGGGTCGGCAGGTGCGACCCGGGAGGGGCCCGGACGCTCAGTAGACAACGGCTCTCGGTCGATCCGCAGCCAGCGGGTCCCAGGTCGGCCCGAAGGGCGTCGGGCCCCCACTCCGCACGCGCACACCGGCGGACCGCCCCCGGCGCGGGGGCGGGGCCGCCGCCGGGCGGGGAACCCCCGCCATGGCCGAAGCGTTTCTCTCCCCCGAGGTCACAATCCGCACCTCGGGACCACTTCCGCGCACCCGCGTTATACGGTCACCTCACCACAGCACGACCTGTAGGAAGGCCGCACCGTGCCATCGGGTTCCGACACCACCGCCGAAGCCGCCCCCACCGGGCCGGACGCAGACCGACCGGGTCAGCGGACGACCGGCTCCGCCGCCACGCCGCCGACCGGCGGCGCCGAGGGCGGTGACGCCGTGGAGGGCCGTGACGCCGTCGAGGGCGGCGAACCCGGCGCGACCGCGTCCGCCGAGCCCGCCGCGTCCGGGGCCGCGTCCGCCGAGCCTGGGGCGGCGTCTGCCGTGTCCGCCGCGTCCGGGGCCGTGTCCGCCGAGCCTGGGGCCGCCTCCGCGCCG